>JAOAPF010000306.1 GCA_025462755.1 Edaphobacter sp. | reverse complement strand
CCGCAAAGACAAACCATCGCTACTATTAGTAGCGGCGCAAAGTCGGTATCTTTTACCAATCGGCTTGATGGAAGTTATCTCACCCAACTCGAAGCCGGCCGCACATACCGCCTCAGTTTCTCCTCACAAAGCGCCTGAAAATTCGTTTACCAAGGGCCAACCTGAGTTTAGGAAAATCCGACGTTGCGGGAATGACGGAATAGTTTCCGGATTGCCCGATACTCGACCGCAACTGGAAGTCGGTTCATCTCGCACTACTCGTTGAATGATTTGGCGATTGTAGCAATAACTGAGACCTCCAATATAACTAATGCCTGGGCACTGATTACTCGTTCCGCAGTGCCACCATCGGCTCCACCGCGGCCGCGCGGCGCGCCGGAATCACTGACGCTAGCGCGGCTGCCAACGCGAGCAGCAGCGTGGCGAAGACGAGCATGACTGGGTCCCACGGCTTTACGCCGAACAGTTGATCCTTCATCAGCCTGCCTGCCCCGATCGCTGCCGGAATACCCAGCGCCAGTCCAATTCCTACCTGCGAGAAAGCGCGTCGCAGCACCATCTTGACCACACGGCAGCGATCTGCCCCGAGCGCCATTCGAATGCCAATCTCGCCTGTTCGCTGTTCCACCATATATGCCATCACACCATACGGTCCGACCGCTGCCAGCAGCAGCCCAATTACACCGAAGAGCGTCGTCAGCGTCGAAATCATATTCTCCTGTTGGAAACCGCGCCCAAGACCTTGGTGTAAGGGTCAACACTATAGAGCACGAGATTTGGATCGACTTGGGCCAAGCCTTCCGTACACGTTCTTCCATTCCCGGCGGATTCCCCGGCGCCCAGATGACGAAGTTGTATAGGTAATGAGACCAGGTTTCGCCGCTCACAAAGACTAGCTCATGACAGCCACCAGCGGCGCACCTTCCTGATCGTCCCCTTCGGTCAAGAACCGGCCGATCCAAGGCTGCACGCCGAAGGTTCTAAAGAAGTTTCCGGATACATATTCTCCGTTTCGCGTGTCCGCCTGCGCCTGTGACCCCACCCTACGGACACCAAGCGGCGCGTTGCCCGCCTGAAGCGCGCCAGATCCGTGAACTCCGGAGTGTGGTCGCGAAACGTTTTGTACGCCTCCCACGAAAACAACGCAAAATTTCCATCGCTCCCCTGGGTGTATCCCCGCCCCAGTTGCAGCAGCGAATTTTGTCTCCGATGCGCCAAAGCAGAGCCGGGAAGCTGGCGAAGAGAGTCGACCAAGTCGAACACGTTGGATCGCGCAAGCTCGCGAACATCGTGAACACGCCGAACCGCGAGGGCGCGCTCGGCGTCAGCCCGGTGCGCCTCGCGAAGCAGAGACTATAATGCCGCCGATCGGGCAGACGGCGATCGCGCCAGACGCCGTTACCAGGGCCTTATGCCGCTGAACAAACTTTGAGACGCGATACCGAACGGTGTCCGGTCGGGCCGTGATCGGAAGACCATCGAGATGCCGCCCGATGTCCTCGGAGAGCTGTTCCACCGCGGCATAGCGCCGCTCAGGCTCCTTGCACAGAGCCTTCAGAACGATAGTGCCGAGGTTGCCTTCGAGCGCGCGGTACTTTGCAACGGGGCTGATAACGGCCATCAGTTATCTCAACTGAATATTCTGAGATCCGCAGGATATTCCAAGCCAAGTTCGGTGCGGAGGAGAACGATTGGAGCTTATTCGTCGAGCTTGAAGATTTTGATCTTTACCAGCTGAGCGATGGTCAGGTTCTGGAATCCGCGTGCCTTCATCCGCTCCACAAAGGGGGCGTCGATCTTGAAGACGCTCATTTGAATCAACTCCTCTTGCGTGGGCGAATACCCCATCGCCCGCACTGCCTGCACTTTCGCAGGAGACACTCCGACTGCTTTCATGCCGGTTAATTCATTGGCGCGCAGTTCCGGGTATCCGGCGGCAGCCATCGCCTTGACGTAAGCCGCATCGACCCTCAGGGCTCTCAATCCCATCAGTTTCTCTGCGGTCATTTCGGTGACGCCGGCGTCTTTCATCTCCTTCACCCAAGTGGTGGTCACATCCAACATAGCGTAGCCTTGCAAGCGCTCCGGAGTCTGGCCAGAAAAGCCCATCGCTGTCATGCGCGTTGCAAATTTCGCATCCGGAGTAAATGAGTACGTGCCACGCACCGCCGCCTCGTGGACTGTGCCTACACAACGCATCTCGCCCGATTCTGCTATCATGCGCGCGTCCACCTCCGCACCGTCGCGCTCTAGGTCTCGAAGCGCGACGCCGCTCCATTTGCTCCAGAGCATGTCCGAGCCACCGTCGTGGCAATGGTGTTCAGCGGCGCAATCTCCTCGCTGCCAGCTGAACGACATCTTGTCCTCGCTTCGCCCGGCGCGGATCGAGCAACTGCCGGTCGTATCGGCAACCGCCGCCGTCACGCCCAGGCCTAAGAGGAAACCAAATGCCAGAATACGCCGCATAATCTCTCTCCCTTGAAACGTTGAGCACGCAGGCCTATCGCTACTCGTCCAGCAGGCCCGTCATCTTCAGCCGCAACAATTTATTGAAGTTCTTCTCATCAAATCCATGCGCCTTCGCTTCAGTGATGAATTTTTCATCGACGTGGAAGATCGCTGCCCGTTTCAACTCGTCAACGGTTGCCTGGGGAAATTGCTGTTTGAGCCATCCGGCGTACTCGGGTGTCATACCCTGGGCTTTCAGTGCGATCAGCTGATGCACATCAAGGTCGCCAAAGCCCTTCCGTTTCATCGCGGTCGCATATTCCGGTGTAATACCGAGTGATTTTTCTGTCACTACTTCATGAAAGTTTTTCGCTCCCAGTCCACTTTGCTTCAGCGCGGCAACATATTCAGGCGTGATCCCCATGGACTTCAGCGTGATCAACTCATGCACTGTCGGCTTGCCGAGCCCCACTGCGCCGATAGACTTGGCATACTCCGGGGTTACGCCCAACGATTTCAGCGCTACCAAAGTGTTCAGATCGTTGTTTAGGTCGAGCGGGTACCCCGCAGCACGCATGCCATCCAGATACGCCATGCCTTTGGGCGGGTTTGTTCCAGCCGCTGCTTGTTGATCTGTCTGCACCGGCGAAACCTCTAAGTTCACCGCGACGGTCGGTGAGACCACAGGCTCGACATGCACTTGTGCGATCGAGGGCGCCACCGATATAGGTGCGCTTCCGCTGGGTTTCGCGCTCGGCTTCGCATTCGGCTCGAACGCGGCTACGGGAGCCTCGACTTGCGCCTTCTCCGCAATGATCTTTGAAGTCCGATCGTGGGGTAATGTTCCGAGGACGCGCGCTACCACTGGATGCGAAGCGCCCACCGTTGGAGCCGCCACTGCCTTGCTTATCTTCGGCCCCAGTAATAGCGCAACGACAACCGCGCCGGCAGCCGCCACACGCACTCCACACGTCATGGTGGTTTCCATCGCCATTCCCTCTCCCAGTACCTGCTTTACTCGTCTCAAAAGCGATCCATTGCATCCATCGAGCGCCACGGCGAGACGCAAGTATATCGTCCTCTGTTCTTCTAAGCGCAATAGAGCTCGCGCGTAGACTGTCGCGCCCGCGCAGCTTTGCACGGCAATCTCGTCGCAGCAGATCTCACGCGGTTCCCGCACGGCGCGGCTCAACGACCAAACGGAAGGATGGAAGAAGAGCACGCTCTCTATAGTTGTCTGCAGCAGATTCCACAGATAGTCCCAACGTCGAATGTGGCCGAGCTCGTGCGCCAACACTGCCTCCAACTCCTCCATTGGCAGGCCCAACACGGTGCTGACGGGCAGAATCACAGTCGCTCGCCAGACACCCATGGCAAGCGGCGAGATCACTTCACTCGACACTCGCAGAGCTACCCGTTGCCCCACTTGAAGCTGGTTGCAGATTCGCTTGAAGGAACGCTCTAATTCTTCAGGGACAAGGGTTCGCGCCCGTCGCCGCAACTGTTCCAACTGCCACCAACCGCCCACGGCACGCATCGCCAAAAGCAGCATTCCCAGGATCCAAACGCAATCCACCCACGGCAACACGCGCTCTGCCCGTGCGACTAGCCAGGAATTTGGCTGATCGACCGTCAAAGCCAGCGTCAGCGGGATCTCTTGCAGGACGGCTCCGTGCCGCCCATCTACCGGCAGGCGTGAGATTGCACCTGCTACCTGCTCGTTCGGGTGCGACGGGGCGGATACCCGCATCTCCTCGACAAACGTGGCCGCAACGACAACCGGCATCAGCAACAACGCGATGAGTGGCACCGCGTACCGAACTCCCGAAGTTGCACGCGACGTCATTCGGTCTATGACCGAATACGCGACCGCCACGGCTGTGCCCTGCCAGCAGAAGTGGAGCAGAGTCCATCCCAGCGCCACGATCTCTCGCCGCGACAACCAACTGATCGAGCTCATATCCGACCCTCCAAAACATCATCGAGCAGCATGAACGAACCACAGCGAGCCGCCATCCGCCAAAAAAGTGCAGGCCCACTACTGGTTTGCAGCAGCCTTCTTCTCAATCAACTTCCGGATCGCATCGAGCTCCTCGTCGCTGGACGCCTCCATTTGAAGCGCGCGTAGCGCCAACTGAGCGGCGCTCCCTGCGAAAAATCTCTCGCTCAATTCGCGCAGAAGCCGCCGCTCTATATCCGCCTGCGACACCGCCGCCCGGTACACATGCGCTCGTTCCCGCTCATCCCGCAGCACCAGACCCTTCTCCGTCATAATCTGTAAAAGCTTCAGCACGCCGGTATACACGACCGGGCGTTCTGCATTCACTTCCTCAAACAGCTCCCGGACCGTTGAGGGCCCGCGTTCCCAAAGAATTCCAAGCAACTGGAGCTCACCTTCGGTTGGTCTCGGCAATTCGCGCTTCTTCACCATGCGCCTGACCATATACGAGGCTATTCGTAGTTGTCAACGAAATTATTCGTATATGGAGAATCGGCGACTAAAGTTGAGGGTTACTTCTGGGCTGAGAGTTCGGTAGCCTGTGCCACGCCTTGGAGTGCCCCGCGCCGTCCCGGGGCGTTTCTCAGCGTATTTTGAAATGCTTTCAGCGCTAGAGCCGGCTGATGCTGCTCCAGGAGCAAGGAACCCAGTTGTTCGCGGGCCGGGACGATGGGCCCGGGTGTTACGGGAAGCTTCTCGATTGCGTCCTCCTCGTCGGCTGCCGCGCGCATGATGGCTGCGGCTTCGTCCGGCTTGCCGTCGGCCTGGGCCGTCCACGCCATGATTTCGAGTGTCAGAATCTTCACCTGTGTGGCCCAGTAGTCATTGCCTGAGGCGCCAAGCTGCTCTTCGAGTTGCCGCAATCTCTCGATCTCCGCGTGCGCCTCTGCAGCGCGCCTGCTCCGAGCGAGCCCCAGGCCGCGTGCCCAAACCGCGATTGCGGCAACCTGCGGTGAGGCTCCTATGGGAGGGGCGATGCCGGCAGCGTCGTCCCATTGACCTCGTTCTACAGCGTAGCGAACCGGCATCGCGGTAGAGGCATACGTTATCTTGAAATCGGGTGCATTCAGGTTCGGCATGTTTTTGAGTTGCTGGATGACCTGAGCCGCGTCTTTGTCGCGTCCGCTCTGCAGATAGGCATACACCAGATAATCCATCGCGTGAAACTCTTCTCCTGTGTCGGCCTGGTGATGTGCCGCATCCTTTGCCGCAAGGTTCGAGGTGATGGAGTCGTCCCATAGGCCAAGTCGGGTGAAGATATGCGATGGCATGTGCAATGCGTGCGGCGCCGAGGGTGCAATCTGAGAGTAGGCCCTTGCTGCCGGGAGGCCTCTCGGTGCGAGTTCCGCATTGTCGTAAGCATGAATGAGGTAGTGAGGGATTCCTGGATGCTGCGGATCGGTGCGATCAAGAGGTTCGAGCAGATCGGCTGCCAGTTTCTGCTTCGCGTGAGTTTTGTCGACAGGAGATGCGTTCGCCAGAAGCGCGAGCGCATAAAACACCTGCGCTTCGACATCTTTCCTGTTCTCTGAAGCGAGTTTGCTCATCGCTTGCTCGTAGCTCGACACCCTCGTGCGGTACGGAACGGTAGCAGCGTTTTGAAATATCATGGCCAGCGCATTAATGAACTGGCGTTCGCGCTCGGAGGCTGTCCCGATCTGCTGCGCCTGTTGGATTTCCCTTTGGGCAATCGAAATGGTCGCGGGCGCGAGGGGCGGTTCCCAAAGCTGGTGAAAGTACGTCATGGCCATTCCCCAATGTGCCATAGCACACCGCGGATCAGATTTGGAGACACCTTGAAATGTGTCTTCGGCGGTGGCGTAGGCGAAGGAGTGAAGCAGCGCCACGCCTCGATCGAACTGCTTCTGAACGGCCGGCGCGCAAGAGATCGGAAACGAGACCTTTCCCAATTTTTCTGGCGCGCCGTGGTTGTGGGGTTCTTGTGCCAATGAGAGTGGCACGATGAACAGCAGGGCAAGCACTATTCGCCATAGATTCGGCATCCCTATCTCCATCGGCACTTTGCGCTCTAAGATTTCATCACACACCGAAAGCCGAGGTGGTTGGTTCCTGTGCTGACCTCGCCTTTGCCTCGCGTCCCCACGATGTAGCGGGAGCAGTATTGATCAGTGCAAAGATACGAGCCCCCACGATGAACTTTCTTCGGCTCCTTCGGCTCCGCAGGGTCATAGGAAGTATCCGGTCCCTGCGGATTACGGGCCACGCTGCCGGTCTCCGCTAACTGCTTGTAATAGTCCGGCCGGTACCAGTCGCTCGTCCACTGCCACACATTTCCCGCCATGTCATATAGGCCGTACTGATTGGCTGGGTACTTGGCGACGGGTGCGATCCCGACATACCCATCTTCGCCGCTGTCATGATTGGGAAAGTGTCCCTGATGTGTGTTAGCCATCCACTTGCCGCTGGGCCGAAAGTCGTCACCCCAGACGAAAGGCTTTCCACTCAATCCTCCACGCGCCGCGAACTCCCATTCCGCTTCCGTCGGCAGCCGCTTGCCCGCCCATTTGGCGTAGGCTGCCGCGTCTTCGTAGGCGACTTGCACTACCGGGTAGGCTTCTTTGCCCTTTATGTCGCTTGTGGGTCCTTGTGGATGCTGCCAGTTCGCTCCGTGCACATAGCTCCACCACTGGAAGTGGTCGTTGAGTGGTACGGCGTGGTCAGGAGCAGAAAAAACGACTGAGCCGGCAACCAGATTCTCGGGAGGAGCATTAGGATAATCTTCCGCCCTAGGCTTGCGCTCCGCTACCGTAACATAGCCGGTCGCCTTCACAAACTTCGCGAACTCGCCATTAGTAACATCTGTCTTGTCCATGAAAAAGCCATCGACATAGACGCGGTGAATGGGCCGACCGTCGGGTGTCGCCTTCATGCCGACTGCGTCCATGTCCGGCGGGTCGTTCGCCCCCATCGAAAACTCGCCACCCGGAATCCAAGTCATTCCTTCGGGCCCTTTGCTCGGCGGATCACTGCGATTGGTGACGGTGGGCTGAAAAGCTGTGTGGCTCATCCCGTCTGCCGGGCTAAGCTCAACCGCCGGGTTAGTCCCAGCCACGACTTGCCCCCTTTTGCCATCGTGGTTCGAATAAAGAGCCCAGACCAACAAAATTAATACGATCGTCGCGGCGGATAAGCCTAACGCCAAACCGATCCGCTTCGGGCGATGCTCTCGCTTTAGTGCGTCTTCACGTGGTCGCTTGCTGGTTTTGCTCACTTGCCCGGCACCGCCGAGATGAATTTGGAGTAGGGCGCGTAGGATATCACGCTGAGGGAGTACAACCAAAACGAACTTCCTGTGGGCGTAGTTCCTGTGGGCCTAATTATAGATCGGCGCTTCCGCCGGCCGTTAGGGCAAATCTTTCAAGAAGGAAAATGCGTGTTCGCGCAGCAACACCCCGGTTCGGTTCATGTCTCCTTTTTTCAGGGAATCCACGATTGGCTGGTGAATCTCGGCTAGAGAGCGTAGTATCTTTTCGTTCTTCTGCAGGTTCAGGCGCGACAGCATCCCAATCTCAAGAGAGTCCCAGACCTTGAGCAGGGCCTGGTTCGATGCGAGGCTGACAATCCTTCGATGGAACTGTGTATTGGCACGCGCGAAGCTGTCCGGATCGCCACTCAGCGCAGCGGCGCGCATTGCTGCCTGTAGCGCCTCGATGGACGCAATCGCGTCCTTCAGCTTCGCCACAGGAATGAGTTGTACCGCGATCTCTTCCAGGTACCCGCGCAGTTGATACGCATCATGAATCTCCTGACTGGAGATGCCTCTTACCCGGGTTCCCCGATAGTGCTCCGAGACCAGCAGGCCCAGGGTTTCCAACTCCCGGAATGCCTCCCGTATAGGGGCCTGGCTCGTTTCAAATTCGCGCGCAAGCGCCATCTCCTTGAGACGTTCTCCAGGCAAATACACTCCTTCGGAGATCCGTTTCAACAGAGCAGACCGAATAAGGTCGCGTGCAGACTTGTGTCTCTCGATGGCGGCGGTCACTTCCACTGCTGGGACCTCTCTGAGATTCGCGGAGTCCTCCGAATTGATCTTGTCGACTTTAGACATATTTCTGCTGAGACCCGCCAATCTGCGCGCCGACTACATCTTCGGCAGCTGACTCCTATCCCAGCCACCACCGAGAGCCTTGACCAGTTGAACGCTGGCCGTCATCCGCCGGGTCATCAGGTCGGCTGCGGTGCGTTCATCCGAGAGGGCAATACTTTGCGCAGTGAGAACTTCGAGATATGTTGTGATACCACGTTTATAGCGTGCGGTCGAGAGATCGACTGATCTGCGGGCCGAGGCCACGGCCACCTGCTGTGTCGTTAGCTCCTGATCGAGCAGGCGCAACGCGGCGAGATTGTCCTCTACCTGCTGAAAGGCCTCCAGCACGTTTTCGCGGTAGCTGGCGACAGTCGCTTCATGGTTGTCTCGCGCCTGCTGGGTCACGGCCCGTCGCCTTCCACCATCGAGGACCGTCTCAAATGCGGAACCACCGACAGACCACAGAGCGCTTGGCCCCTGGAACAGCGTTCCGATCGCGGCACTCTCCAAACCGCCGCTCGCTGAGAGAGAGATCTGGGGATAGTATGCCGACACCGCAATACCGATCTGCGCATTGGCGGAGGCTACTCTACGCTCTGCGGCTGCGATGTCTGGCCGCCGCTCCAGAAGCTCTGAAGGCACACCCATCGGAATCTCCGGTGGCGACGCCGTGAGGGGTGCTGGAGGGATCGAGAAGGTAGAAGCTGTCTGGCCAATCAAGACGGCAATGGCGTGCTCGAATTGTGCCCTTGCCACGCCGGTCTCAATGTCCTGAGCGCGGGTGGTCTCCAGTTGCGTTTCGGCTTGCGCAACATCCACATCAGAGGCGACGCCGCCGTGGTAACGGGCTTGCGTCAGTTGCAGCGCCTTTTCGAAGTCGACCACGGTCGCATCCAGCAGCTGCTTCTGCAGGTCGAGCCCGCGCAGAGAGAAGTAGTCGAACGCCAGCTCCGAGTGAAGGCTCAGGCTGACGTTCTCGAGATCGCCTGCGCTCGCCTGTGCGTTTTCGCGGCTAGACTCGATGGTGCGCCGGACCTGTCCCCAAAGATCTACCTCGTACGAAAGCTCTGCCGGGAAAACTATATCGCTGTAATTGCTTTTGGTTGTTGGATAGACGTTGGCTCTGTTTCGCGACAGTTGGTTCTGCGAGCCGGAGGGCTGCACGGCTACAGTCGGGAACAGCTGCGAACGTGCTTGTCGGACCAGATCGCGGGCGCTCATATACTCCTGGTACGAAACCTTCAGATTCTGATTGGAGACTGCGATCGTTTCTTCCAGTGAGTTGAGTTGTTGGTCTCCGTAGATCTCCCACCATTTCCCTTTTGGCAGTTGATCCCGAGGATTCGCCTGACTCCAATCGGATGGCGTCTCCTTAAAAGCTGGCGGGGGGGGCGGCACAGTTGGCTGAACGTACTTCGGGCCGACCGTGCAGCCACTCAGCAGCAGAATGCTGCCGGCTACAGTCAATAGGACAGCGTTGGTGACGGTGTTGCCACGGTGTGTTTTCGGCCTGCTCATTTTTGGCCACCCTGACTAGCCACTGCCGGTGTCTGTCGCTTCTCTGTCTGGATGTTGAGGCGTTCTCCATCAATGATCGAATCCGGGGGATTGATGATAATCCGTTCCTGTCCTGTCAACCCGGTTGTAATCTCGGCGAAATCACCGAAGTCACGGCCTAACGTGACCGGTTCCAGCACTGCTGTGTTGTCGCCTTTCGCGACCGCGACTCGCAAACCTTCCTGACGAAACAAAAGTGCACTCACGGGAACGGTCATTGTGGGCATGCTTTCCTTCAGCTTCAGGTGAACCTCCGTATAGGCGCCTGGAAGAAGCTCTCCCCATGCATTGTCGACATCCACTTCTACGTTCAAAGTTCGCGCGGTAGGATCGATTGCTCTCGACGTGCGAACGAGCTTGCCCTGGAAGCGTCGACCTGGAAACTCTGCAAAGGTTAGATCTGCCGTGAGCCCGGGCGTGGCCGCCTGCGAGTAGATCTGCGGCACGCTGATGAAGACCCTCAGCTTGTTGATAGCCGCGACCTGAAACAGGGAGCGCGCCTGTCCGCCGGAGGCTCCCGAGTCGATCAGCTGCCCGATATCGGTGTTGCGTGCAGTCACGATACCGTCGAACGGGGCATAGACCTTCTCGAAGGAAACCAGTTGTTTGAGCCTGTCGACGTTCGCCTGGGAGGACTTGACCACTGTGTTCTTGGAGGCAAGGTCGCTCACTGCGTTGTCAGTCTCCTGTTGCGAGACGGCATCCTGCGTGATCAGGTCGGAGTAGCGATTTGCGGTGAGCTGAGAGAGGTGAAGGTTTGCCGTCGCGGTTCCAAGGTCGGCCTGCGCCTGGGATAACTGCTGGTCTACCTCCGGCGATTCGATCTCGGCCAGCAGTTGACCTTGTTTAACGTGCGATCCTATGTCGAAGTACCAGCGCTTGAGATATCCATTTGTCCGCGCATAGATTGGCGCATCGACAAAGGCCTGAATGTTTCCCGGCAGGATGATCTCCTGTGAAGGCGCACCTCGCTTTGGCTGAACCACCAGAACCGTTGGAGCAGCCAATTCGTTGGTCTCCGCAGCCAACGCTTTGCGCGCCCTCAGCCGCGGAATGACGCCCGAGAGAACAAGCAGGCCGACCACGACGACGGCAATCAGCAGAATCGCCGCGTTGCGACCCGGGGACCTCCTGCGTGGCGCTGCCGGTGTGGCGGCCGTCGATTCATGGCCCCCCACATTTTCTCGCTCCCTACGATCTGCAACCTCAGGGACAGCTGAACCCGTGGGGTTATTCGAGGATCTCAGCTTTGTATCGTTCATCATGATATTTCTCCAAGCGGGCGCGGCCCGTGAGCCGGCACGAAATTAGTCGTCCAAATTGACAGTCTTTCGCCTGTCTTTCGCGTGCACGAGACTGAAGAATGTCGGGACAAAAAACAATGTGGATAAGGTCGCCAGTAACAACCCACCGATCACGGCGCGTCCAAGGGGCGCGTTCTGCTCGCCGCCCTCACCCAAGCCAAGCGCCATCGGCACCATGCCAATGATCATCGCCAGGGCCGTCATCAAGACTGGCCGAAAGCGCGTGAACCCTGCTGCCAGGGCAGCCTCGGTTGCGCTTACTGCTCCCTGCATCTGCTCCTTGGCGAAGCTCACGACGAGAATGCTGTTGGCCGTGGCCACGCCCATGCACATGATTGATCCGGTCAGTGCAGGAACGCTGAGCGTTGTGTGAGTCAGGAAGAGGAACCATACGATTCCCGCCAGGGCCGCAGGCAGCGCTGCGATGATGATGAAAGGGTCCATCCAGGATTGGAAGTTGACGACAATCAGCAGATAAACGAGGACGATTGAAAAGAACAGGCCGCCCAATAGCCCTATAAAGGACGCACTCATCGTCTGTATCTGACCGCGAACGATCACTCGCGTTCCCCGCGGCAGATCTTTTTTAGTGTCAGCCAGAATCCGGTTGATGTCTTTCGAGACAGCGCCTAGATCGCGTCCCTGGACCGATCCATAGATATCCAGCACCGACTGCACGTTGTAGTGCGACACGGTTCCGGACTCCTGCCCAGGACGAATCGAGGCCAGGCTGTCCAGTATCTGTGGCGGCGTGCCGGCAGAACTGGTGATCGGTAGATTGCCCAGGCCCTGCAAAGTGTCGGTCTGGTACTGCGGCGTCTGCGTGGCGATGTTATAGCTCACTCCGTTCTTCGGGTTCAACCAGAACGTGGGCGCCGTCTGGAAGCTGCCGCTTAACGCGACAAGCAAGTTGCTTGCAACGTCCCGCGCTGTATAGCCTGCCTGCTGCGATTTGGTTCGGTCAATGTCGACCTGCAGCTTTGGCGCGTTGAATGCCTGTTGAATTCTTAAGTCGGTCGCGCCTGGAACGTACTTGATCTGATTCAGGAGCTTATCGGCATACTGGCGATTCCCCTCGATATTCTGGCCAACTATCTGAATGTCGACTGGTGCCGGCAGACCAAAGTTCAGAATCTGGCTGACGATATCTGCAGGCAGAAAATAGAAGGTCACTCCAGGAAATTCCTGCGCCAGTTTTGCGCGGAGGGTATGAACGTACTCCTCCGTGGGTTTGTGTTTCTCGGCAAGTGACACCTGGATGTCCGCATCGGCCGGCCCGATTGCAGCCGAGTTGCTGTACGAGAGATTAATACCCGAGTATGGAAGACCGATATTATCCAGAATATTGGTCACTTCGCTCTTCGGAATCTCCCGGCGAATACTGTCTTCGACCAGATCGCAAAGCCGGGCTGTCTCCTCGATGCGTGTGCCGGTCTGCGCGCGCAGATGCAGTTTGAATTGTCCGCTGTCGACGGTGGGAAAAAAATCCTGTCCAAGCCAAGGGAACAGCGCGAAGGATGCGAGACATGCCGCGAAGAAGCAGATGGTGAACACGACTGGATGTGCCACCGTGTGCTTGAGCAGGTTGTGATATCGGTTTCTCAGCTTTTCGAAGCTGTATTCGAAGGCTAGCTGAAGACGGACTAGAGGGTTGCGACTCTTCTTTTTGTTTTCCTCTGCATGCTCGTCATGCACTTTTAGAAGAAACTTAGCCATCGTTGGGACAATGGTTCGTGAAAGCAGGTAGGAAGCGAGCATGGCGAAGACCACGGCCTCAGCCAGTGGAACGAAGAGGTATCGAGCAACCCCGCTGAGGAAGAACATCGGCACAAACACGATGCAGATACTCAGGGTGGAGACGAAGGCGGGCACCGCGATCTGGGCCGCTCCATCCAGGATTGCCTGCTCAATCTCCTTGCCTTCTTCCAGATTGCGATTGATGTTTTCGATCTCGACGGTCGCGTCATCGACGAGGATACCAACCGCCAGCGCCAGCCCGCCCAACGTCATGATGTTGATGGTCTCGCCCAACGCGCTCAACGTGATAATCGAACACAGAATCGATAGAGGAATCGATACGGCGATGATGATCGTGCTCCGCCAGCTGCCCAGGAAGATCAGGATCATGATGGCAGTCAAAGACGCGGCGATGATCGCCTCCCGCACTACACCGTTGATCGAAGCCCGCACGAAAATGGATTGATCGCCGAGGGGAGTGATGCGCAGAGCCTCTGGCAGAGTCGCAGCAACCTGCGGCAACAGCCCGCGAATACCTTTCACGATATCCAGCGTTGAGGTATCGCCGGATTTCAGCACCGTCATCAACGATCCGCGCTGCCCATCGGAACGGACAATATTGGTCTGCGGAGGAAAGCCGTCGCGAACGTGCGCGACATCGCGTACGAAAATCGGAGTCCCGTTGATCACCTTGATCGGCGCATTATTCAGTTCGTCGACTTTGTCCGGACTGCCATTGACCTCGACGTTGTATTCGAACTGCCCCATCTTGGTCGTACCCGATGGCAAGATCAGGTTTTGATTGCCGATTGCGTTCGTCACATCAGATGGCGCCAAGCCCTTCGCCTGCAACGCCTGAGTGTTCAGGTCTACCTGGACCTGGCGTTGTTTGCCGCCATAGGAGTATGGAATCGCGGCGCCTTCAATGGTGATCAGCTGGGGGCGCAGAAAGTTTTGCCCGACGTCATTGAGCTCCTGCTCGCTAAGGCCTTGCCCCGACAACGCCAGCTGCAGGATCGGAACGCTGGATGCGTTATAAGCAATGACCAGTGGCGGCGTTGTGCCCGGTGGCAGCTGCCGCAGTTGAGTCTGCGAGATGGCGGTGACCTGGGCGATCGCCGTACCGAGATCCACATGCGGCTGGAAGAAGATTTTGACGACGGCGGTGCCGTTCAGCGACTGCGACTCGACGTGCTCAATGTTGTTGACCGTTGTGCTCAGCGTACGCTCGGTGATGGTCACGATCCGGCCCGCCATCTGGTCCGCAGAAAGCCCGGCGTACTGCCATACGATGCTCACCACGGGGATGTTGATGTTGGGGAAGATGTCTGTCGGCGTGCGCAGGATCGTCACTGGGCCCAGGATCAGCAGCAAGATGGACAAAACGACGAAAGTGTAGGGGCGTCGTAAGGCTAAACGAACAATCCACATGAGACTTCCTTGCAGTCAACCACTTGATTCAGGTTTGTAATTGTCCTGCAAACCAGCGCGACACTATCCGGTCTGCGCATCAACGATGTCAGAATGGCTATTGCTCCAGGGCTAATTATCGATAATCGATAATTCCTGGTGTCTGTTAGACGTCCCGACCCATCTTCGAGATTCATTAAGGAACCTCTGCAGAGATCAAGAGTCGACGATTGGCTTAGGTCAAGAGGGTGGCCTCCCCTCTTTCTCCCCGCTCTATTCGTTGGCATCAGACGCGGCTCCTTGGACTTCCCCTTTGTAATTCCCGGCAAAGTGCTATGGATCACCCAATCGGTGGTACGGCGAGCGGGAACATGGCACGCTACGGCTGCGGCAAAAGAGGGCCGTCTGCCGAGGCCAGCACCTACATGCCAGGATCGGAAGGCTGCACGCGAAGAAGGGGCTGTGAAATAGGCGCACTACTGCGATGCCGCGATAATGCCGAGGGCGGCGCGTCGAGAATGTTGTGCATCCGGAGAACGTTGTAAACGGGGAGACCTCCATCGACAACCCACCTAAGCGAGATAGTGCCGCGCGAAGATGCGGCACCCGGCCCTGATTAATTCCCCGGTTGTGCTGCCCGCTGGGTTGCCTTTTGCTTCTCTGGTTGCCTTGCTGGTTGCGTCTCTTTTTGCGTTGCGGGTTGGGTCGCCAGTTGTGTTGCTGGTTGTGTTTTCTGTTCTGCCCAACTTGCCAGTTGCTGCGAAGTCCGGATTCGGCCGGCGAGCAGGTTGTCGAAGAGGTCTCGGGTGCGGAGCGCAGGGAACAGAGTGTCGATCCGCGCAGGAGTGGTTTGGTGGGCAAGCTTGACGATGTAGGCAGGGCGATCGTCGAATTGGCCGCCATCGGTCGCCACCCGTTCTTCCGGGGACAAGCCCGCCACCCCCGATATCCGCCAGGAATGGTCGCCCATGAGAACAAGCGTGGTACTGTCCCACATTCCGTTGTCCTCCAATTCCTTCCTCACATGGGCCAAATACTGGTCGCATAGGGCCAGGTTGTCGAGGTAGCTCGGATTCGAGTCGGTAAAGCTGGCGGTTCGCCGGTTGTAGATGCCGGGCATGTGGGGAATCGGCATGTGCAGCAGCACAAAGGTTGCGGACCGGTCCTTGAGCAGCTTGTCTCCAGCTGCGACGAGCTCCCAGTAGTCCAATTGATGAAAGTAGATTGTATCCTTGCGGGAGCTGTGCCAAGGCATCATTTTCAGTACATTCAGCGCGGGACTCTCGGCATTCGAGATGGCGCTCTGACTGGAATGCATGCCGCCGCGCAGCTCGCTGTGGCTGGTCCAGAAGCACTGGTCGAGCACCTCGGACAAGATGCGGCAGTAGGGGTTCCACCAACCTGCGACCGCGGTTCCGTAGCCAGCGTTCAGGGCGTCTTGGAATACGGTCTCGCGAGGGGCGAATGGCTGCCATGCCCCGGTTGAGGCGCTCCTAACCAGTAGCGGAAGACCTGCGGGAGGGGCTCCCATTTTATTGAGGGGCTGCCCGGTCATCAGCGATGGAAGGACTATATCTGTCCAATATCCGGCGGGTACGGTATGGGTAAAGACAGTTGCGCCTGAAGCAAGCCTGTCGAAGGCGGGCAATTTGAGACCTGGGTAGCGGTGTTCGTAGGTCTGTCGGTACGAGAGTTCGTCGAGCACGATCCAGAGAATGCGACCGTCGCTGGTTGACGCGGCTGCCGGACGGTGGTGCAGCGATCTGGGCCTATCCAACAGCCGCGACTGCCAGCCGGACCAAAGAATCTGCGCCAGGATCAGAGAACCGCTCAGGGCTGCGAAGCCGAGCATCACTCTCGCGAACTGCCTGCCATGACGGAGAAGCGTCAGGGCGCGGGAGCGCATCGCCAGCAGGATTGCGACTGCAACGAGCAAGAGGACCAAAAATACGGCGTTGCCCAAGCGAGACATGCTGCCGAAGGCCAGGGAAAAGCAATCCTGCATCAGTATCCAAGGGAGGAAGACCCCCAGGATGCACCATAGGCAAATATCCAACCAGCGAAGGCGGAATCCACCGGCGAGGAGTAGCGCAAGGACTATCCAGACTGCGGCGAAATTGAGCAGCACGGGGACGATGACGGCGCTCGGTGGTCCCTGAAAATGGTACAGCTGATGGTGCAGCGGTGAAACAAGTGGCGCCAGCAGTGTGAGAACGATGATGGTGGTCGCACCGAATGCGGTGACAACCGGGTGCTCCAATCCCTTCAATGTAGCTCCTCGGGTAAGTGAAAGGGAGAAACGAAACTTCGCTATGTCGAGTAACGCGCTCGTAATGCGATATCGGTTACCGAAACAAACATATCCTATGGCTCTGTGGGTCGTACATCTTCAACACGGGACCTCAGCAGAAGTTCCGCCCGAAATGGGACGGGATTGGAAAATGTTCGGGGGCCGGGGGGCGGCCGGTTCTCTGGTTTTTGGGGGGTGCTTTTGGCCTGTGGTTGCGAGTGCGACGCTAGGGGATGCTTCAGTTGGTTACGCGGTGAGGTGGGGGTCAGTATATATTGACGGCTTTGGCGGTTGTGGTGGGACTGGAAGGGGAACAGATTCCCTTCGCGAATGACAACCAGAAAGCAATACAAGGGAAGGAAAGGAAAGGAAAGATGATGATGTTCAAGCGTTCTCTTTTTTTGACGGTGGTGTTTGCTTGTTTTCTTGTTGGGCCGGACACTTTGGTCGCGCAGGTGACTGAGGATGCAGGTGCGCGGTGGAGTGCGCAGCGGGCTAACGACTGGTATGCGAAGCAGCCGTGGCTGGTGGGAGCGAACTTTATTCCCTCGGACGCAATCAACGAGCTGGAGATGTTCCAAGCCGAGACGTTCAACCCGGCGCTGATCGATAAAGAGCTGGGAATGGCAGAGAGCATCGGCATGAATACGATGCGTGTGTTTCTGCAGGACCAGCTGTGGCAGCAGGATGCGAAGGGCTTTACTAAGCGGCTGGACACCTTTCTGGGGATTGCGGCCAAGCATCACATACGGTCGCTGTTGGTGCTGTTCGATTCTTGCTGGGAGACGAATCCGCATCTGGGGCCGCAGCATCCGCCGATTCCGGGGGTGCATAACTCGGGGTGGGTGCAGAGCCCGGGGAAGGCTCGGCTGATGGATAAGAGCGTCGAGCCGCAGATGGAGGCGTATGTGAAGGGCGTGGTGGGGGCGTTTGCGAAGGACGATCGTGTTCTGGGGTGGGATGTGTGGAATGAGCCGGATAATCGCGGCGGCGATACAGTGCGGGAGGAGGAGGCTAAGGTTGCCAGGGTGGAGGAGCTGTTACCAAAGGTCTTTGCCTGGGCAAGATCAATGCATCCGACGCATCCGCTGACCAGTGGAGTGTGGACAGGCAACTGGAACGATCCGGCGAAGGAGAGCAAGACGACGAAGATTCAGCTGGCGGAGTCGGATGTGATCTCGTTCCACAACTACGGGTGGCCAGAGGAGTTTGAAGCGAAGATTGTGTCGCTGAAGCCGCTGGGAAGGCCGCTGATTTGCACGGAGTATATGGCGAGGGGGAACGGGAGCACGTTCGACGGGAGCCTGCCGATTGCGAAGAAACATAACGTCGGGGCGATGAATTGGGGATTGGTGGCGGGGAAGACGCAGACATATTATCCGTGGGACTCGTGGGAGCGGCCGTATGTGAGGCAGCAGCCGACGATCTGGTTTCACGAGGTGTTCAAGCAGGATGACACACCGTATCGGCAGCATGAAGTGGATCTGATTCGGGCGCTCACGGGGAGAGGGACGGCGGCCGCAGGTGCGACCGCTCCTTAGAAGTCATTCACGCGTTGGGTTAGGTCCCGGAGATGCCTTTGTTCTGGAGGATGCGGACGACTACGCGGCGGTTCTCGGCCTGGCCTTCGGTGGTTTTGTCGGAGTCTATCTGGGACGAGGTTCCCATGGCGCCCGGGGCGAGCATGTTGGTGAGGGGAATTCCGCCTTGCTGCTCGAGGACGGCGGTGACGGCGTTGGCGCGTTCGCTGCTGAGTTTCTGGTTCAACGCCGCGCTGCCAACCGCGGAGGCGTACCCTTGCACCTGGATAATGTAGGCGGTGATGCCTTTGGCCTGCTGGGACAACGTCACTATCTGGGTCTGGTACTGGGGATCTACGATGATCTTGCCGTTGGCGAAATAGACGGTGGTTTCGCCGAGGATGTTGTACTCGCCGAGTTCGCCGAAGCGTTTGTTGGCGGCGGCGATTGAGGCTTTATTGGCGGCGATCTTCTGCTGCTCTTCAGTGAGCTGGGCTTGCTGTGCCTGCAGCGCGGCCTGTTGTGCTGCGACCTGCGCCTCCGTCTGCTCGATCTGCGCGGTGTTGGCGGCTACCTTTTGCATTGTGGGTTGGAGGCCGGCTTGCGCGTCCATGGCAGCCTTCAGGTCGGAGCCTTTGAACTTGACGCTGTCGGCGACGATCTGGTTCTGGTCGTTCATGGTGCCGCTGACCTGGACGGGGAGGCCGGGGATGAGGGCGGTCATGGGCATCTGCTTGGTGCGACCCTTGAAGACCCCTTCGACCTCGCCGACTTCGGTGCTGTCGGTAAGCAGGACGGTGGTGTCGGGGGGAGAATTGACGGTTTTGAGGGACATGGTCGGGCCGCTGCGGCCGTCGATGACTCCCTGGACTTTTGTTTGAGCGACGACCGTCCGGCTGGTGAGGGCAAAGCCGGCGGTGAGCAGAACGATGGACGTTGCGATTTTGATTGCGGTGCGGTTTTTCATTATGTTTCCCTCGCTGAGGCTACTGGGGACCCGTATATGAGTGTAGGCAGCGGGCAAGGGGGGCGATACTGGCAAATATTGTAGTAAAGGGAGGAAACGTTTAGCTGTGCTGCTGCGGCGCCGACGGTTTAGACTTGGGCAACCCCGTCGGCGAGCACACTCGAGGCTCTGCGCAAGAACGGCAAGAGAGGAAGTCATGCTGCTAACTCTGAAGTCGCGTTTTGTTGGCAACGTCTACGTGATTGAGTGCGTCGGCCGGATTGTTCTAGGCGATGAGGTTAAGGCGCTGGGAGCTGCGCTCGAACTGGGGGAGCGTGAGTTTACACAGATTGTGTTGAACCTCACTGAGGTCAATCGGCTGGACAGCATTGCGATGGGCCTGCTGGTGCGCTACGCCGAGCGGCTCGGCAAGCGGGGAGGCGGGCTGCGGCTGGCCGGGCCGGCGGCGTTCGTTACAAACCTGCTGAATATGACGAAGCTTTCCACCATGCTGCCGAGCTATGCG
This sequence comes from Edaphobacter sp., assembly GCA_025462755.1. Lineage (GTDB taxonomy): Bacteria > Acidobacteriota > Terriglobia > Terriglobales > Acidobacteriaceae > Edaphobacter. Next base: position 379 of record JAOAPF010000306.1, on the reverse strand, counting down.
ACGGAGGAAGAGGCGATTGTGTCTTTTCTAATGCAAACCTCAGAAAAATCGTCGCCGGAGAGACGCGGACCCCGGGTCCTGATGTTTGATGAGTCGCCGGACCTGTGTGTGTTTGTGCGGACGGTGCTGATGGGGCAGGGATACGATGTGAGGTCGACCTGCTCGTTTCGGGATGCGAAGATTCTGCTGCGGGTAGATGGGGTGGACTATATCGTCGTGGGGCCGAGCACACCGCGGCTTTCGGCGGAAACGGTGGTGCACTCTTTAACTGCGTTGTCTCCAAAGGCAAATGTGCTGCAGCTCGCAGCGGACTTCAAGATTCGGGACGCGCAGGAGGCGACCGACGCTCTGCTGGAGATGTTTGGGGGCGGAAGAGCTT
>JAOAPF010000287.1 GCA_025462755.1 Edaphobacter sp. | reverse complement strand
CGTGGCATAGACCTCCGCCGGAGCCTTGTCACGAAAACGCTCCGAGTGCAGATGATCGAGCACCACCTGGCGTTCAGCCGCATCCAGAGCCCGCTCCGGCGTGGGGCGTACCCGCTGTGGAGCGGCTAGCCGGCCCTGCTCAAGCACATTACCCTCAACCTCATCCGACTCGACCCAATCAAACGAAAAGGCGGGATCAAAGCCAGACGATTAATCGCCGCCACCAGCGATGACTATCGTGCTCAACTCCTCGGACTCACAGGACGTTCATGCGATTGCCCTGACATCACCCCCATGATGGCGGGCCCCGTTGGCTGGGCGTGCTATATGTGATATCTCTAACCCACACCTGGTTAGGCGCGGCTACGGTGAAGTTGCGATCCAGCACATTGGGCGCAATCGGCAGACCGTTCCCGCTGTCGGTTGTGGCGATACGGAATGGACGCTTGCCGCGGGCACGAATGCCGTGCGCCACTACATGCATCAGGTCCTCACAGGTATTTTTCGTGCGTAACCCCTGGGACGGGCGTAGCTTTTTCGGACAAGAGATTTGAGACAGTTGTAATTGCGTCCGCAAGAACGCCGTCCAACATCGCGACCTGTTGATCCCAACCGCCAAGGTCCACTGGCTTCTCGGGGCCATCCGATACTGCGCGAATGCCTATAATCGGTATCTGAAACCTCTGGCACACACGTGTAATTGCAAAAGTTTCCATATCCACGAGATCAGCCGCTATCCCCTCGAGGTCTTCAGGCCCCAAGACATTGCTGCCGGTTGAGAGCGAAGCCTGTGGAAGATCAACCGCAGGTGTGCAGAGCGGAATTGCCACCGGCTGATCGGTAAAGGGGGTTACACCCTTCTCAAAGCCGAACTTTGTAGCATCCATGTCCCGCCAAGTGACGCTAGAGATCTGCCATACGGTTCCCGTCTTGGCTTTGCCCGATGCTGCGGACCCGAGAGAAATGACATAGTCGGGCTTTTTACCATCCGCGACAAGCTTGCTGAGGAAAATCGAAGTGCTAATTGCCGCCTCTATCGGACCGACTCCTGTGATGAGCGGCTTAATTATGCTTTGCAACTTCGGACCGTACTCATTTTGAGTGGCCATAATGTACACGATGCGAATAGTTGAAGATTGATGATTGGACAATGCTCTGCTTCCTTTCGGATAACGATCCAGCTTGCGGAACTCGTTTGGTGGTTTTGGACATCTCCGCTAGATACAGCATCGACGGTGGCATGACGCAGGTTTGACGATCAAGATAGAACCAATCTGATCGGGTCTCTATTGCATTAAATCGAAATCGTGCGATCAGCATACAAGTAGAGGCGCGACTTGTACTCGTCTGACCGCTATAGGTTGTGGCCGCAATAGTTATATAACAAAGTCATTTATCTATCGACTATAGATTTAGCAGCTATTCTTATGTAATTCGAAACTATTAATAATAGCTTTGTAATTGTTTTCGTTAATAACTTCGCCCCGTCCGTAATATTCGTTAAGAGTCACCTTGTGTACCTTGCAAAATGTTCTGATTTCTTCTTTTAGTTTTCTCCCTTGGTCAAAGATGACTATCTCGGTTCCCTGCATCGTCGAAATCAAGGTTCTGGATGCGAGTTGCGCTGCATCCAGCCAAATCCTCATTATGTGAGGATCGACACCCTGCGCTCTCATACAATAAAGACCATCTAAGCCATTTCCATCCACATAAAAGGAGATGACTGAATCTTGATGCGCCAATAGTCCCTTTCGTGCGGCCGAATACCGGACAACGTCATAGTCAGAAGCATTTTCGATCGTGTCCATGATTGAGTTTTCTGAGCCCCAGCGACTTGTATCACCAACAACATTAGTCTGATGTGATTTTAAACAGAGTTGGTGGTCTATGGCCTCAGCTATAACAGACAACCTCAATTGGCCAGTGCTTTCCAGCCTCTCCTTAGCAGTATCGAAATCTAACTGATCGTGGTTTTCTGAATAGAATTCGAAAGCCAAGTGACGTATAGTTCCGTCTCTGTTCATATCAACTGATTCCACCTGTTTGTCCTTTGTATGTTTAGGAGTAGTTGTTGTTATAGAAAAGTCTGAACGGATGCAAGCTATGGAAACCTAACCATTTGCAACTTAGTCTGAAATCGATTTGCCCATCATTTCAATTCAATTCGCTTGATATAAAGACAATCCAACGGGGCTATTTATTCCCTGGTAGCGAAGTTGGCTCGACTCCGGCAATGGTGATGGCGGCGGAGTTGAAGTTCTTGAAACGGGCCTTTTTTAAACGACAAGACACCTCCTTCTAAAGCGACCAAATCGTTTGCAAAATCCTGTTGAAAAAAGATCATAGCTTTGAAAGTTACTTTAGTCTTGCTATCTTCAGGTAAGAACACCTCGCCTACGCGTTTATTCCTTGAGCCTGGAAGTGGAGCGAATATACGCTCGGCTCTCTGAGGATTGAGTGTCCAAGTGAACCCGTTCGGGTCAAAGCCGAAGTCTCGCCGGCTTGTGCGCAGGCATGAAATTATCCTCCAGCATGAAGCGATATCATCGCTTTAGTGCAATGAGATAACCGTCGGTCGTCTTTCCGAAGTCAATCGAGAACAATGACGGGCAAATCCCCGAATGAGCTTGCTAAAGGAGTATGTTCACTCTCGGACTATGTTGAGTGGGGGCTGGGAGGCTAGGCAGGGCGCTGGTTTTCGCGCCCTGCGGTTAACATAGTTGATGTCAGAGTGTGGCGAGGAATTCGAGCAGTGCGTCGTCGGCTTTGAATCTGCGGAACTTCTTGCCGACGGGTTGTAACGTGGCGAGTGCTTTTTCCTTGATGGCCATATTGGCGTGAAGGTATTCGTTCGTGGTCTCGATGCTTTCGTGTCCGAGCCACAAAGCGATGACGGCGATGTCGACGCCGGACTGGAGCAAGGCCATGGCGGTGCTGTGCCTGAGGACGTGAGGCGATATGCGTTTGGTCTTCGGGCTGGGACACGAAGTCTGCGCTTGTTCTACTGTCTTGCGAAGCAGCAGGTGTATCGCGAAGCGCGTCAGCGGTTCGCCGCGAATGCTGGGGAACGCGACGGTTGTTTCCTGTTGGCCAAGTTAGCGGAACCACTCCTTCAGTATCCGCGCAGTGCGCGGCCAGAGCGGGACCACGCGGTCCTTACGACCTTTTCCATGCAACTGGACATAGCTTTTTGAGGCGATAAAGATCTGGTTCCGCTGAAGGGTGCTTATCTCCGAAACACGGGCTCCTGTGTTGTAGAGAGTCAGCAGCAGCGCGTAGTCTCGTCTGCCGCGCCACTGGGTTCGATCAATGGATGCGAGAATGGCCTCCATCTCATCCCTGGTCAGGTACGGTCGTTCCGGATAGGTCGGCGTCCACGACATCTTTGTGACCGCTGGCCAGTAACCCGCGTACCTCGCGCACGGCGCTTTGCGCATTCCGATTCTGTCGGTAGGCAAGGGCATCCGCATCACTACCGGGACGATCGTAGACGCGATGATTATTCATGCGCCCTCGTCGACCAAGAACCAGAGCGGCGAGCGCGACCCCGAGATGCACCAGACCAGGAAAGGCAACCAGTGGTACTTCGGTATGAAGGCGCATATCGGCGTCGATAGCCGGGAGGGCGTGGTACATTCAGTGTGCAACTCAGCAGGCAGCGTGGCGGACGTGCATCTGTTGCACGACTTACTGCACGGAGCAGAGCGCAAGGTGTGGGGCGACGCAGGCTATCAAGGGCAGAGCGAGGCGTTTCGCGAAGCCGCGCCGCACGCGCAGGATATGACCTGCCGCCGGACAAAGTTCAAGGACTATGTCGACCAAGTGGCCAGACGCAAGAACACGACTAAGTCGCGAGTGAGAGCCAAAGTAGAACATCCTTTTCGGATACTGAAGCGCATCTTCGGCTTCGACAAGGTGAGATACCGGGGGCTGACGAAGAACCATAACCGGCTATGCGCCTGCTTCGCGTTGGGCAACCTCTACCTGCACCGCAAACGCTTGGTCCAACTCGGGGCGTAGTGTGTCGGAGGGCCGGAGAACGGCCTCCAGAGACAACCAATCGCCCAATCGAGTGCCCCACTTCGAGCGTCTCTTGCTCAAAAAGGCCGGCCCATCCCCGCGCAAGCTCCGTCCCCGGGAAATCAGACACCTGCGCAGACGTTTCCTAGCGGATCTTGGATTCAACTCAACCCGCTAGACATCGCCCTCAGAAACTATTCAGTTGTTGGAGTATTTTCTGCCAGACTTACACCAGAGGAACTCGCGAGAACACTCATTCTGAAGTAATTGCTTTGGCGCAAGAAGGCCGAATCAACACTCCTATAGGAAAGGTCTTTCCGTTTCAGGACGTTCCTGCTGCCCTAACTTACCTGACAAGCGATGATTTGATGGGAAGAGTGGATTGTTGAGAACGGCATCGAACGTTTGCGCAACGATCTACAGACAGGCCCAAACCCCAGTGTTTTGAGTTGCAAAAAGGTATTGCAGTGATAAAGTCATTGGCGATACCTTTCCGCAACCATGCTCATCGGCTACGCACGCGTTTCGACCAACGAACAGGACACGACAGCACAGTCCTCCGCTCTGAAGGCGGCTGGCCGCGAGCGAATCTTCCGCGAGAAGGCCACAGGGGGCCGTTGGAACCGTCCCGAGCTGCAACGACTGCTCGATCATCTCCGTAAAGGAGACGTGCTGGTCGTCTGGAAGCAGGACCGGCTTTCGCGATCCTTGCGAGATCTGCTGACACTTATGGAGCGGATTCAGGAAGCGAAGGCGGGCTTCCGCAGCCTCACAGAGGCGATCGACACCACGACGCCAGCAGGACGAATGATGATGCAGATGATTGGCTCTTTCGCAGAATTCGAGCGAGCCATGCTTCGAGAACGAACGCGGGCGGGTCTGGATTCCGCCCGTGACGAGGGCCGTATCGGAGGGCGCCGTCCAAAGCTGCTGCCTCAGCAACAGACAGAGGTACTCAAGATGGTCACACAGGGCAAGAAGACAGCGGCGGATGCAGCTTGACTGTTCAATGTCCATCCCGCAACCATTGGTCGGCTGCTTGCACGAGCAAGCGGCGATGCCGCTGCCCTCAAGAGGTAGGCCTTCGTATGGCGCTGCGTGAACTCCTCTCATCCTCGCAGCGTGAGGCTCTTGAAGCGGTTCCGCTCGATCGTGCCGGTCTGATTGAGCACTACGTTCTAAGCGATCAGGATCTCAGCCCGATTCGGCGTCGGCGAGGAGCCCAGAACCGTTTGGCTTTGCTGCTCAGTTAGCACTCCTACGATATCCAGGACGCGCGCTGCTGCCAGATGAGACCCCGCCTGCCGAACTTCTTACCTTCTTGGCACGACAACTCGGGCTTTCTGCAAGTGCGTGGGCAAGCTATGCAGAGCGTGACGAAACCCGCAGGGAGCACTTGGCCGAGTTGCAGCTTCATTATGGGCTGCGCTCCTTCGGCATCGCGCAGTATCGCTCGCTTGCGGCCTGGCTGATGCCAACGGCCCTGCAAACCAACCGCGGTGTCGTCCTGGTCCGGGCTGGTATCGATGAACTGGGGCGGCGATCCGTCGTTGTCCCGCGACTGGCGGTGCTGGAGCGCTTGTGTGCCGAGGTCATCGTGCGCTCCGAACGCCAGCTGTTTGAGACTCTCACAAGTGATTTGAGCGACGGCCAGCGTCACGAACTGGACACTCTTTTGAAACTCCGGGGCGGTAGTAAAGTCAGCACCTTCACGTGGCTGCGTTCGCCTCCAGGCACTGGCTTTGAGGTCATCGAGGTTCCGCGATCGGCGTGGATGGTCAGAGTGCCTGCCACGATGCCTTGTTTCTCGCAAGTGGCAGAGATCAGTCGCTTGGCCAGTTCGGCGGTTTCT
>JAOAPF010000513.1 GCA_025462755.1 Edaphobacter sp. | reverse complement strand
AGGTGTTTCATCGGCTGAATGAGTACAAGCGGCTGCAGGGTGAGGGGAAGAAGTTCGCTGTCCTGGGGTGCGTGGCGCAGCAGGAGGGCGAGCGGATCTTTGAGAAGGCGCCGTATGTGTCGCTGGTTGCGGGGTCGGCGAGCTATCGGAATTTGCCGGAGATGCTGCGGCGGCTGGAGGCGGGGGAGCAGAGGATTACCGGGCTCGACGACCGGCAAACGGATCTGACGTTTGAGACGGAGTTTACGGCTCGGTCAAATCCGCATCGCGGGTACATCACGATTATTGAAGGGTGCGATAAGTTTTGCGCTTACTGTGTGGTTCCGTATACGCGCGGGAAGGAGCGGAGCCGGACTTCTGCTTCGGTTCTTGTCGAGGCGCGAAAGATGGTGGATTTGGGGTATACGGAGATTCAGTTCCTGGGGCAGAATGTGAACTCCTGGCGTGATCCTTCGGGGCGGATGTCGTTTGCGGAGCTGCTGGTGGCGGTGGGGGAGCTGCCGGGGATTCGGCGGGTTCGGTTTACTACGTCGCATCCGCGGGACTTTACGCGGGATATTGTGCAGGCGATTGATGCTACGCCTACGTTGTGTGACCATGTTCATCTGCCGGTGCAGTCGGGATCGAGCGCGGTGCTGAAGGCGATGGCGCGGGAGTATACGCGGGAGTGGTATCTGGAGCGGATGAGCTGGATCAAGGCGGCGAAGCGCGATATCAGCATCACAAGCGATATGATTGTTGGGTTTCCGGGTGAGACGGATGCGGATTTTGAGGAGACGATTACGCTGGTGGGCGAGGTGAAGTACGACGCGGTGTTTGCTTTTAAGTTTTCGCCGCGTCCAAATACTCCGGCGGTGACGATGGCGGATAGTATTTCGGATGAGGTTAAGACGGACCGGCTGAGGATTTTGATGGACCGGCAGCGGGAGATTCAGCGCGAACACTATGGGCGGCACCTGGGCCAGGTGCAGGAGTGCATGGTGGAGAGTTATAACTTGGCCCGTGGGCAGGTTGTGGGACGCAGCTCGCAGAATAAGACGGTGAACTTTACAACGGCGCAGCTTGCGCAGGCACAACCGCCGGTGGGGAGTTATGTGCCGGTTCGGATTACGCAGACGCTGCCGAATTGTCTGGTTGGCGAGGCGATGACGGACTCGGCGGAGGGTGCGGCTTTTGTGCCGTTGCCGCTTGTTCCGCAATTTGTGGTGCTGAACTGATATGACGACGACTCCGATCCATCCCGTGACGCAGGCCTCCGATGAGGTGGAGATGCAGATTCGCGGGTTGATGATGGATCCGGTTACGAATATGCCAATCATTGTGCTGAAGGACATTGGGAGCGATCTGGTGCTGCCGATTTGGGTGGGGATCTTTGAGGCGAATGCGATTGCGCTGGAGCTGGAGAAGACGGCTATGCCTCGTCCGATGACGCATGATCTGCTGCAGAACATGGCTAGGGGATTGAATGCGGAGGTGCGGAAGGTTGTGGTTTCGGAGCTTCGGGATGATACGTTTTACGCGGTGATCTGGATGGATCATGCGGGGGAGACGGTAACGATGGATGCTCGACCATCGGATGCAATAGCGCTTGCATTGCGTTGGGATTGCCCGATTTACGTCAATCGCGACGTGCTCGAGAATTCGAAGCAGGCGGCGAGTGCGCAGCATGTGAATGCGGATGAGATGCGGCGGTGGCTGGAAAATTTGAACGATGATGATATGGGCCGCTACAAGATGTAGCTGTTACTGGCTGGTTCCCTAAATTCGCAGCATGATATCTGAGACATGGGCTGCGAACAGTTGAAAAGCAGATCCCTCCACTTCGCTTCGCTTCGGTCGGGATGAAAGCAATCTATTTCGGAGGGGCCGCCCTAATCTGGATCAAGTGGCTTGCCGGTTAGTTGGTGGAGGAGGCGGTCCCAGGTCTCGCCGTACTGGTCCCATCCGCCGAGGGTTTTGACGCGGAGTAGGCCTGCTTCGCTGAGTTTGCGTTGGAGAGCGGGGTCGTCGGCGATCTGTTGCATTCTTTGCGTGAGAGCATCGACGTCGCGGTCGGGAACGATGAAACCCTGCTGGCCGTCGGTGAAGAGGTCTTCGGCGCCGGTGGCGGTGGTGGCGAGGACGGGGCAGCCGCAGGCCATGGCCTGGCCTTGAACGAGCGCGAGGCCTTCTTCGATGCTGGGTAGGACGAGCAGGTGGCTGGTGCTCATTTTTTTCGCGAGCTGTGACTGGGGGAGAGCGCCGGTGAAGACGACGTTGTCCGTGGGCAGGGTGGATAGGAGGGTGCGGATGTTGTCCTGGATGGCGCCTGCGATGGTGAGGTGTTTGCTTCGGTGCTTCAGCCGGGCGAATGCCTGGAGGAGGTAGGGGATGCCTTTGCGGAGGCTGACCTGACCGGCGAAGAGGACCTCGAAGGAATTTTGCGGTGGGTCTTCGGTGCGGGTGAATTGATCGAGGCGGACTCCGTAGGGGATGACATGGACTTTTTCCGCGGGGATTCCCATTGCCACGAATGAGCGTTGGGCTACGGTGGACGGTACGGTGATGGCGTCGGCTAGCGAGTAGATTTTTTCTTCGCGTATGGCGATGTGGGGCTTGGTGAGGGGCTGGGGCACGTTCCAGCGACGGTACTCGTCTGCGACGATGTTTTCCTGAAAGCGCTGGTGGGTTGAGCCGCGGTCGCAGATGAATCTTCCGCCGTTGGTTTGCACTTTTTTTCCGGTGAGGAGGCCTGCGCCGGAGATGGCGATGAAGGCGTCGCACGGGGCGATTTGGCTGTTGGTCCAGTGGTCGAAGGTGATCGTGTTCCAGTGGTTCATCTTTGAGGAGATGGCGGGCGGGTAGAAGCGGGAGTGATTGAGAAGGTAGTCTGTCGTGTGAAGGAGAGGAAAGGTGCTGACGAGGGAGCGGGGAAGGCTTTCGCGTTTCAGTCGCGCCCAGGGCCAGGTGGAATAAATCTTCTGAAGATGCCCTCTCCGGTGCAGCTGGTGTGCCAGTTCAAAGTGGTGATAGACACCAAAGACTGCCAGGGCGATTTGCATTGAATCCTTTGTCCTCACCTTTGCGCGTTCGGTCTTGAGTTTACAAGGTCATGGTGGCGGCGCGCGCGGTGGTATAAGGGACTTTCAGTTGTGAGGAATGAACTAACGATATGGCGCCGTGGCGGTTGCGAAAGGAAGCTGGAGTTTGAGTCTCAAGCGGTTCATCAAAGGAACGGGATTTTCTGCGATTGCGGCTCTTGAACGCGGCTTTGGAGCGGGACATTCCGGTGAGAGGGAGTTGTCGAGCTTCAGGAATTTTCTTCTGCTGCAGCATGCCAGGGCATTGGGCACGGTGGTGCATGCGACGCCGCTGATTCCTGCGCTGCGAGAGGCGATGCCGGATTCGAGGATTGCGGTTGCGGCGAGCGGCTTTGCACTGGAGGTTTTGCGTAACAATCCCGGGATCGAGCGATTGATTGAGACGCCGAGTCCGCTTAGTGACTGGCGAAGCGCGGCGCGGGTGTTGCGGAGAGAGAATCCGTTCCGCGGGGGGGAGTTCGTCATACTTACGTCTGTGGGGAATGACAGGACAAAGATTGCGCTGCAAACGATGTTTGCCGGAGCGGGGGCGCGTGTGGGGTTTACGCAGGTGCCGGCGCTTTATCGAGCGGCGTTCGAGTTCGATTACGCGAAGAGTCAGATTGAGAATAATTTGGCGATTGTGAAGGCGTTAGGGCATCCGGTTCGCCACTTTGAACCGGAGATATTCTTTACTGCGGAGGATATGGACTGGGCAGAACGGATGCTGGTGGAGAGTGGAGCGCAGGCGGGCCAGGTGGTGGCGGCGTTTGTGACGCAGACGAGCGTGACCCAGCGCAAGAGCTGGCGGAAGGAGCGATTTCAGGCTGCTGCGCAGTTTCTTATCGAACGCTATGGGGCGCATGTTGTCTTCTTTGGAACAGAGCCCGAGGCCGCGGCGATTGACGATCTGCGCGAGGGTATCGCTCAGAGGACGGGCAGCTTTGCGGGGAAGACGAATCTTCTGCAGATGGCGGCGCTTCTGAGCTTGTGCGATGTGGGACTGACGCTCGATACCGGCACGATGCATGTGGGCCGGACGGTGGGATTGCCGATGGCGATTATTGCTCCGGCGTGGTCGCCGCCGCTGGAGTGGCTGCCGCTGAATAATCCTCGGTATCGCATTCTGAAGAATGCGGAGATGGAGGTTTGTCCTCCGGACTACATCATCGATGAGGTCTCGGTCGATGAGGTGACCGGTGCGCTGCAGGGGTTGTTGCGAGAATTTCCGCCGGGACATCGGCGGTCTGGTTGCGAGTCTGGATGATGCCCTGTGATGCCAAGGGCGTGAGTCTGAAGTTGGCGACGTCATCGCAATGCGTAGGTTGAGTGCTGGTCCGCGCAAACAGCAGATCTCTCCCCTCCGCTGCGCTTCGGTCGAGATGACGGGGCATGTTTATGTTGCGGAGGCTAGCGCTGGCAGAGTTGGTCGAGGTGGGTGAAGAACTCGGGGAAGCTGATGGCGGCGGCTTCAGCTCCGTGGATCTCGGTTTCGCCTTCTGCTCGGAGGGCTGCGATGGCAAAGGCCATGGCGATGCGGTGATCGGAGCCGGAATCGATTTTTGCGCCGTGGAGTTTCTGGTTGCCGGGGATTTCGAGGCCGTCTTCGTGTTCGGTGAAGGTGGCTCCCATGGCCTTCAGGTTTTTGGCGACGAGGGCGATGCGGTCGGACTCTTTGACGCGGAGCTCGCGGGCGTCGCGGATAGTGATGCCGTTGATGGTGTAAGGGGCGATGGCGGCGAGGACGGGGAGTTCATCGATGATCTGGGCGGAGAGGGCTCCGCCGATGTGCATGCCGCGTGGGCCGTGGGCGGGGCCGTTGACCTGGATGGTGCCGATGAGTTCGCCGTGGTGCTCTTCGACGTTGAGGACTTTGATTTTGCCGCCGAGGGCGGTGATGACGTCGAGGAGAGAGGCTCGGGTGGGATTCATGCCGATAGAGTCGAGGATGAGGTTGGAGTCGGGGAAGAGAAGGGCGGCGCAGAGGAAGAAGGCGGCGGAGGAGAGGTCGCCGGGGATGGTGGCGTCGACAGCCCTTAATTTTTGGCCGCCGGGGATGCTTAGCTTGGCTATGTCCCCGGCTGCGGCGCTTTCGCGATTGAGGATGGCACCGAAGGCTCGGAGGGCGTGCTCGGAGTGGTCGCGGGTGCGGATGGATTCGGTGAGACTGGTGGTGCCGTTGGCCTGGAAGCCGGCGAAGAGGACTGCGGTTTTGACTTGGGCGCTGGGTATGGGGGTGTCGAAGTCGATGGCGTGGAGCGGGCCGCCGTGGATTGTGATGGGGGCGTGGCCGTCGACGAGATCGATCTTTGCGCCCATTTGCATGAGGGGTTTGCGGATGCGCTCCATGGGGCGAAGGGTGAGGGAGTGGTCGCCGATGAGGGTGAAGGTGTGAGGGTGCGGGGCGATGAGGCCGGCGAGCATGCGCATGGTGGAGCCGGAGTTGCCGCAGTCTAATGGCGTTGCAGGTTGAATAAAGGAGCCTGCGGTACCGGTGATCGCGATGGTCTTGTCGGGATTGTGCACGACGGTGGCGCCCAGGGCTTGCATGCAGGCGAGGGAGGAGTGGGGATCGGCTCCCGTGGAGAAGTTGGAGAGGTGCGTGGTGCCTTCGGCGATGCCGGCGAGCATGGCGTAGCGGTGGGAGATGGACTTGTCGCCGGGGAGAGTGACGGAGCCTTGCAGGGTGCGGGCGGGGCGGACGATCTGTGGGGTCGAAGTGGAAGGCATTGCTTTTAGCTTAAATGTTTTTTGGTGAGTTGCGGTGTGTGAGCCGGTGTAAAGATGCAGGCTGAAGAGAACGCGGCAGGAACAGGTTCCGCCGCGTTTGAGTTGTGAGGTTGTTGGACTGGGCGATGAGAGAGGCGAGGGCGGCCTGTGTAGTATTTGAGAAGTGATGGGGCTCGGGTCCTGTTGCTCTCCCACAATTGAAAGAGGAACGATGAATCAACGTTTGGTGCGCGGTGTTTTTGTTTTTTTGCTGGCAGGCTTGATGGTGAGTTCGGGGTGGGGATGGGGAGCTTCGGAGAAGCCGATGCCGTTTGATGTGAGAGAGACGACGATTGCCGAGACGCAGGAGGCGATTCGGTCGGGGAAGGTGACTTGCCGAGAGTTGGTGGAGGCTTATCGGAAGCGGGTGCTGGCGTATGACCAGAGCACGCATCTGAACTCGATGATTCTGCTGAACCCGGAGGCGCTGGCGGATGCGGAGCGGCTGGATGCGGAGTTCAAGAAGACGCATGCGATGCGGGCGCTGCATGGAGTGGTCGTGATTGTGAAGGACAACTACGACACCAAGGGGTTGCAGACGACGGGTGGGTCGCTGGCGATGAAGGGGACTGTGCCGGCTACGGATGCATTTATGGTGAAGCGGCTGCGCGAGGCGGGGGCGATTGTGCTGGGCAAGTCGAATATGGCGGAGTGGGCGTTCTCGCCGTATGTGACGGAGAGCTCGATTGCGGGGATTACGCGGAATCCGTATGCGCTGGATCGTGTGCCGGCGGGATCGAGCGGTGGGACAGCGGCGGCGGTGGCGGCGAGTCTGGGTGAGGTGGGGTTGGGGACAGATACGGGTAACTCGATTCGGGGGCCGTCGTCGCATAATGCGCTGGTGGGGATTCGGCCGACGATTGGGTTGACGAGTCGGGATGGGATTATTCCGCTGAATGTTTTTCAGGATGTGGGTGGGCCGATGGCGCGGTCGGTGGCGGATGCGGCTACGGTGTTGAGTGTGGTGGCGGGGTATGATCCGGCGGATCCGATTACGAAGACGGCGGAAGGAAAGGCGGAGGCGGATTACAAAAAATACCTGGTGAAGGATGGGTTGCGCGGAGCTCGGATCGGGGTGGTGCGGCGGTATGTGGATGCGGAGACGGGTGATCCGCAGGTTAAGGCTCTGATGGAGAAGGCGATTGCTGATTTGAAGGCGCAGGGGGCGGAGATGGTCGACCCGTTTGTGATTCCGGAGTATGACAAGCTGACCGACAAGATAGGGTGCGGTGATTTTCAGAAGGATGTGAATGCTTACCTTGCTCTGCACGCGCCGACTGCTTACTACAGGAGCTTGTCGGAGATAGTGGATTCGGGGCTGTATCTGCCGTATATCGAAGCGCGAATGAAAGCAAATGTTGCTCCGAAGACGGAGGCGCAGTTGGCGCGGGGGCCTTGTGTGGATACGTACGATGATCCGAAGAAGATTGCGTTTCGGGATGCGGTGCTGGGGGAGATGGAGAAACAGCGTGTGGATGCGCTGGTGTATCCGACTTGGAGTAATGCGCCGCGGAAGGTTGGCGACATGAAGAGTCCGGCAGGGGATAACAGCCAGGTTCTTTCGCCGCAGACGGGGTTCCCGGCGATTACGGTGCCGATGGGATTTACGTATGACTCGCTGCCGGCAGGGATGACGATTCTGGGGAGGTCGTTCAGCGAAGGGCTGCTGATCAAGTATGCCTATGCGTATGAGCAGGCTACGAGGCATCGGCGGGCTCCGGCGGGGTTTGGGCCGGTGGAGTGAACGGAAGCAGATTCGTCTGCGTATGGATATCCAGGGAAAGAGCGGGCGCATCCCAGTTGTATTGCGCCAGGAACCTTGTTCGTTGCACGATGGTGCGCCGCGACTTTATGCCGGGTTCGACGTCCAATGGAGTTGCGGGCTGGAGATTTCTTCAGTTGTACGCGGGCGGTTCGGCAGGGACTAGAAAGAGAGATGTGAGATGACTCCTCAGGAACAGGAAATGATTGGCGATCTGATTGATCGTGTGAACAAGACGCAGCTGACAGAGAAGGATCAGGATGCGGAAAAGATGTTGCGGGATGGGCTGGGGAAGAACCCCGATGCGCTCTACATTCTGGCGCAGACGGTGCTGGTGCAGAAGTATGCGCTGGAGCAGGCTCAGGCGCAGTTGGCGCAGGCCAAGGCTCAGGTAGAGCAGATGCAGCAGCGTCCGGAGCCGAAGCATGCGACGACCTTTCTGGGGAGTCTGCTGGGGCGGAATGAGGCGCCGGCTCCGCCGCCACCTCCCCCGCCGCAGGGTTATGCGCCGCAGCAGGGTTACCCGCCAGCGCAGGGTTATCCGCAGTATGCGCCGGTGGGCGGCGGGTATGGAGCGCCGCCGATGGGTGGAGGAGGGTTTCTCCGGGGTGCGATGCAGACGGCTGCGGGGGTGGCTGCGGGAGCTCTGGCTTTTCAGGGTATCGAGTCTTTGATGCATGGCTTCGGTCATGCTGCAGGGTATGGCCAGGACTTTGGGGGATTCGGCGGAGAGGGGCAGCGTCCAGTGGAGGAGGTCGTCAACAACTACTATGGCGATGACCGGGGAGAGGGTGGCGGACATGCGGTCTCAGCCGATGAGCGGGCGCTGGGACAGCAGGAGGACCGGGATTTCGGTTCGCTGGATTCGAAGAGCGATCGCGATTCGTTGTATGGTTCGAGCGATGATGGTGGGTCGGGCCCGAATGACGATGGGGATAGTAGTCTCGATGACGGCGGATCGAGCCTGGATGATTCGTCGTTCGATGATGGCGGCGGCGACTTTGGCGATGGCGGTTTCGGTGGCGGGGATGAGGTTTGATAGACTTTCGTGAGTTCGACCTGAGGCGCTGATCGCCGGATTTTCCTTTCGTGTTGAACTACGGGCCCCGAAATACTATTTCGCTGGACCGGGAGACACGAAATGAAGATCATCCAAAGTGTGGCGCTGGGAGTGTTGGTGGCTGCTTCGGCATCGCTGCATGCGGACTTTACGTATACAGAGACAACTCAGATTACGGGCGGGTCGATGCTCGGCCTCATGAAGATGGCTGGGGCTTTCAGCAAGCAGGCGCGGCAGGCTGGGGATCCGATTGTTTCTACCGTGGCGATCAAGGGCAATCGCATGGCGCATATCAATCCTGACCGCACCGAAATTATTGATCTGGATGCAGAGACGATCACGACGATCGATACGTTGAAGCGGCAGTACACGGTGGTGACGTTTGAGCAGATGAAGCAGCAGATCGCTGCCGCTGCGGCGAAGATGAAGGAGCAGCAGCAAAAGAGTGAAGCGAAAGCGACGGAACAGCCCCCGACTGCGGACGTTAAGTTTCAGATTCACGTGAGGAATACGGAACAGACTAAGGACGTGTCGGGGCTGAGTACGAAAGAGTCGATCCTTACGATGAACATGGACGCGACGGACAAGAGCTCGGGACAGACAGGATCGTTGGCGATTACGAACGATATGTGGCTGGCTCCGGAGGTTCCGGGCTATGACGAGGTGAAGGAGTTCTACCGGAAGTTTGCGGTGAAGATGGGAACGGTGTTCAACAGCGCTGTCAATCCTGCCATGTTGGCCCAGTACCAGGGTGCCGGCAAGGGAATGGCGGATATGGCGGAGGAGATGTCCAAGTTGAAGGGGACACCTATTCTGCAAGTGATGCGCATGGGAATGACGGCGGATGGTACGCCGCTGCCTGCAGCGTCAGAGGCTCCTCTGCCGCCGTCGCCTGCCGGACCTGCGATGCCGAACGCTGGGGATGTGGCCTCGCAGGCAGCTTCATCGGCAATTTCCAGCAAGCTTAATACCTTTGGGTTAGGTGGATTCGGCCACAAGAAGAAGGCCGATCCTGCTCAGAGTGATTCCGGTTCCGCGGCAGCCGCGACACAGCCGACGTCGAGTGTGCTGATGGAGACGAATACGCAGATGGGTGGCTTCTCCCGGACGGTGAATGAGGCGAATTTTGCCATACCGGCGGGGTTCAAGCTCCTGCAGACGAAGAGCGAAAATTAAGGCGGAGGATGACTGTCCTGCCTATAGTTATCGACGTCATCGGGACGCGCAGCATGATTGCTTGCCGACAGATGAAGAGCAGATCCCTCCATTCCGCTACGCTTCGGTCGGCATGACGTCTTTAAACTTCGGAGAAAGTTTAGGGTGCAGCAGCAGGAAGCTAGTGTGAGGGGACGGGCGGCTCGAGGGCGCGGAGGACGACGATGGTCTCGTCGTCGAAGTGGGCGGTGCCGGCCTGGAAGTCGGTGACGGCCTGCAGGATGGCGTCGACGGTGGACTGCGCGGTGGGGTGGTGCTGGGTCTCGAGGAGCTTGCAGAGACGCTCGTCGCCGAACATATCGCCGGTGGCGTTGA
>JAOAPF010000284.1 GCA_025462755.1 Edaphobacter sp. | reverse complement strand
TACGGCGTAACCCCATACGACTTCGCCGCCATCTACAACATCCTTCCCCTCTGGAACGCCTCCACTCCGATCGACGGCACCGGCCAGACCATAGCCATCGTCGGCCAGACCGACATCAATCCCGCCGACTTCGTCAACTTCCGCAAGCTCTTCAACCTCCCGCTCGGCAACACCGCAACCCCCACCGGCACCCAGTACCTCAACATCATCTACAACGGCCCCAACCCCGGCGTCACCGGCGACGAAGGCGAAGCCGACATCGACACCCAGTGGGCCGGCGCTATCGCCAAAGGCGCGACCATCGACTACGTCGTCTCTCAAGGCACCGAAGTAATGCAGGGCACCGACCTCTCCGCCCTCTACATCGTCAACAACAACCTCGCCCCCGTCATGAGCTACAGCTACGGCCAGTGCGAGCTCTTCCTCGGTACCGCCGGCAATACCTTCTACAAAACCCTCTGGCAGCAGGCCGCCGCCCAGGGCATCACCGTCCTTCTCGCCAGCGGAGACTCCGGCGCCGCAGGCTGCGACAATGCCGGCGTACCGGCCGCAGCCGACGGCATCGCCGTCAACGGCCTGGCCAGCACGCCCTACAACATCGCCGTCGGCGGCACCGACTTCTACATGCCCAACGGCGGCACCGCCTTCTGGAACTCCGCCAATGACGCGACAACCCAGGCCTCGGCCAAGGGCTACATTCCCGAGATTCCCTGGAACCAGAGCTGCACCAATTCCGTCTTCAACACCTCCCACACCTTCTATGGCCAGACCCCCGAACAGGTCTGCAACAGCGCCGTCGCCTCGTCCAGCGGACTTCTCTCGGTCGTCGGAGCAGGCGGCGGCCCCAGCGCCTGCATCCAATCCAACGGATCGTCTTCCTCCAGTTGCCGTGGAGGATACCCCAAACCCTCCTGGCAGACCGGCACCGGCGTCCCGTCCGACGGCGTCCGCGACACCCCCGACGTCTCCCTCTTCTCGAGCGCAGGCTTCTTCGGCGCCTTCTACGTCGTCTGCCAGCAGAGCACGAACTCCGACGGCCAGCCCTGCAGCCTCGCCGCTCCCGCTTACGACTTTGCAGGCTACGGCGGCACCTCCATCTCCGCCCCCGCAGTCGCCGGCATCCTTTCGCTCGTCAATCAGAAGACCGGTAGCCGCCAGGGCAATGCCAACTACGTCCTCTACAACCTCGCCAGCCAGCAGAACAAAGCCGGTACCGCATGCAACGCCAACACCGGAACCCCGGCTGCCGGCTGCGTCTTCAACGACGTCACCACCGGCACCATCGCCATGCCCTGCGTCAAGGGCGCGCTCAACTGCACCGTCACCACCTCGACCGATCGCTACGGCATCCTGTCCGGTTACGCCAGCACCGCCGGCTACGATCTCGCCACCGGCCTCGGCAGCGTCAACGCCGCGAATCTTGTCAACAGCTGGTCGAACGCCAGCTTCATCGCCAGCGCCACCACGCTCACCCTCTCGCCGTCCACCATTACCCACGGCACCCAGGTCTCGGCCAGCGTCCGGGTCGCCTCCACCGGCGGCACCCCCACCGGCAGCGTGTCCATCAACGCGCTCGCCTCTAACGGCTCGGTCCAGAACGGCACGCTCCAGAACGGCAGCTACACCGGCTCGCTCAGCAACTTCCCCGGCGGCGCCTACTCGGTTCAGGCCCACTACGGGGGCGACGGTACCTACGCCCCCAGCGACTCCAACTCCGTCACCCTCACCGTCAGCCCCGAGTCCAGCGCCACCACCCTCCGCGGTCTGCTTTACAACCCATCCAATGGCGCCACCACGTCCCTCAACAGCGGCGCCAGCTATCCCTACGGCGGCTTCTTCCTCCTCAACGCCCAGGTAGCCGGAGCCTCCGGGCAGGGAACTGCCACCGGCAACATCACCCTCACAGACTCCGGCGCTCCGATCGACGGCGGAACCTTTCGCCTCAACTCCACCTCCAACACCGAAGACCAGACCCGCTCGCTCGCCCCCGGCACTCACGTCCTCACGGCGGCTTACGCGGGCGATGCCAGCTTCAACGCAAGCAACTCCTCCTCCTTCATCCTCAACATCACCAAAGCTCCCACCGCAAGCACACTTCAGGTCAATCTGCCCGTTCTCTCCGCCGCCGGAACTCTTATCCTGACCGCCCAGATCAACGCCCGCGGCTACGGCGCCAATCAACAGCAAGGCTACGGCGCCCTCGCTCCATCCGGCACGGTTACGTTCAGCTCCGGCAGCAGCATTCTGGGGACCGCGGCTCCTACGCAGAAGACGTACCCGGCCGCCCCATCCGACAGCAGCTCGGTCATCTTTACGCTTCCCGCCAACCGCCTGTCCATCGGCGCCAACGCAGTCACCGTCAGCTACGCGGGCGATGCCAACTACGCCTCGTCCGCTTCCGTGCCCGTCGCCGTCACCGTTACCGGCTCCACCCAGGGAGCCAGCAGAACCTCCCTTAATCTTTCGTCTGCCGCTGTCGCACAAGGAGCGTCCTACACCTTCACCGCCACGGTCACGCCCGCCAACCCGGTGCCCACCGGCACCATCACCTTCGCCAGCGACGGCCAGCTCGTTACCACTCCGGTGACCCTTCTCTCCGGTACTGCGACCATCTCCCAGCCGAACCTTGCGATCACTCCCGGGACTCACCTGCTCACCGCCATCTACTCCGGCGATTCCAACTATCAGTCGTCCGTCTCCGCCTCCTCCTCGTTTACCCTCACGGCCGGAACCCTGCCCAGCACCACCGCTATCACCGTAAACCCCTCGACGGCCACCCAGGGAACCACCGTCAGCGTCACTGCAGCCATCTCCCCCGCCAATCCCACCCCCGCCGGCACGGCCCAATTGATCCTCGACGGCAACCTTTACGGCGGTCCTCTCGTCCTGACCGGCGCCACCACCAACCTTTCTCTGCTCACCAACACGCTTCAGTCAGGCACCCACGTCCTCCGCGTCTTCTACTCTGGCGACAGCACTCATCAGGCGAATACCTCCGCCACGGCCACCCTCACTATCGCCGATGCCGCCGGCGCCTTTACCCTCTCACCCTCCACCGCCTCCACGAGCGCCATCCCGGGCAGGGCCTCGAATCCCGTCACCCTGACCGCAACCCCCACCGGCAGCTTCCACTCCACCATTACCTTTGCCTGCACCGGCGGCCTGCCCTCCGGGGCTGTCTGTCTCTTTACTCCATCCTCGGTCACGCCCACGGGAGCCGGACCTGCAACCACCAGCCTAACCATCTCTCCCGCTGTGCTCGGACTGCAGTCCTCCACCTCTCCAGCATCCCGAATGCCCCGCATCTTCACTCCGGGCATATCTGGGAGTTCAAGAGCCGCCTCGGGATTGGGAGTCACCCTCGGCGGCCTGCTCTTCCTCTTCGCCCCTCGCCGCACCCGCCGCTGGAACGTCTTCACTCTGCTCTTCGCGCTCACCACCCTCGGTCTGGTCAGCGGCTGCGGAAGCGGCGGAGTCGAGCCCAACGGCGCCAATTCAAACAGCCTGTCTGCCGGCTCCTACGCGGTCAACATTACCGCCACCGGAGGCTCCATCATCCAGACCGCCACCATCAACCTCACCATCCAGTAGCCTGATCCACAGCTGTTGCGTGTTCTTCTCTGGGCGGCCTCAAATTGACGGGTGCCCCCATCCATCGCGCCGTTTGCGATGGGTGGGATGTAAGAACTCGAACCACCCACAACAACGCCATTGCCTCGGCTTGCCAATTTGCTGTTATCCACCCATCTCACACCGCTGGTAAACCGTCATTTCGACCGAAGCTGTTCACAGCTTCACCGTGAGCAGCGCAGCGGAGAAATCCGCCTCTCCACCTCGATCTTCCCCAGCCACCAGGATGCACTTGCATTTGTCATCGCTCATCCAAAACCCAGTCTGGAGGGTAGCGAAGAGGACGGCATTTGGCTGCGGATTCGTCGTCGCCAATTATTTTTTCGCGTTTTCCGCACAAAAAACGCATGTCAAGCCCCCAAACCACCTAACCTACTGAAAGAAAGCAAGATCGAGTTGGCATGTTAGTTCCACTCAATCAGCTATACTAGATATATAGATCGAAAAACAAGCAAGCTCCGGACGAGGTCCGGGGCTATCTTATTGATTCGAAGTATTTTGCGCGTAACCCGTTTATTACGAATATTTTGCGGACACAACCGATCCGTAGATCATTGAATCCAGGTATTTTACGCGCAAAATACCCGAGGGAGGGGGAGGGGGGTACCCAGCGGAAAAATTCTATCTGGCCGCCACAGAAACCTTCTCCTCGACACCTTCGGCCACCCGCATCAGGTGATCCTGAGCACTGAACGGCTCGCCCACACGCGGCGCCCGCACATACTCTCCATCCGGCTGCAATATTCGAGCCTTGGTGTTGTCGGCCAGATACGCCGCGAGAATTTCGTCACGCAGCCGCTTATGGAGATCGGCTTGAGTCACAGGAAACATCACTTCGCAGCGTTCCACCAGATTGCGCGGCATCCAATCCGCGCTTCCGCCGTAGACCTCCTCTTTGCCGCCGTTGCCGAAGCAGAAGATCCGGCTATGCTCCAGAAACCGTCCCACGATGCTTCTCACGCGAATCCGCTCGCTCAACCCCTTCACTCCCGGCCGCAGCGAACACATTCCCCGGATAATCAGGTCGATCTCGACCCCCGCCTGAGAGGCCGCATACAGCGCCTCCACCGTCCGCCGGTCAATCAGGCCGTTCATCTTCGCAATAATGTACGCCGGCTTGCCTGCCTTCGCATAAGCCGCCTCTCGCTCAATCAGCGCCACCAGCCGGTCCGCGAGCGTCAAAGGAGCCACCAGCAGCGGACTGTAGGAATCGGACTCGGTCTCGGCCGTCAGGTAGTTGAACACCTTCTGCACGGCGTTAGTGATCTCCGGCTTCGCGGTCAGCAGGCTGATGTCCGTATAGAACCGAGCCGTGACCGGGTTGTAGTTCCCCGTCCCCAGGTGCGCATACCGCCGCACCAAGCCGTCGAGATCGCGTCGCACCAGCAGCGCCAGCTTGCAATGCGTCTTCAACCCGAAGATGCCGTGAAAGACCCCCACCCCCGCGTCCTCAAGCTCCCGGGCCCAGCGAATATTCGAATCTTCATCAAATCGCGCCATTAACTCGACGACAACGGTCACTTCCTTGCTTTGTCCTGCCTCAACCAGTGCCGTGAAGATCGGCGAATCCTTGCTCGTCCGGTAAAGCGTCTGCTTCATCGAAATCACGCTCGGGTCCTGCGCCCCGGCTTCAACAAACTCCTCCACCGTCTTATACGAATCGAACGGATGATGCAGCATGACATCGTGCTTCCGCAATTCGTCGAAGATATCGGTCGACTTCGCACTCAGCTTGAACTCCCTGGGAGCAAACGCCGGATATTTCAGCGCCGGCCGCTTCACCTCCGAGTACAGATTCATCAGCCGCGACAGATTCACCGGCCCATCGGTCCGAAACACCTGCGACGGATCCAGCTCGAAGTTGACCCGCAGCCGCTCCACCATCTCTTCGGTGGCTGAACTCTCAATCTCCAGCCGCACGGCATCGCCTTTGCGCCGATTGTGCAGCTCCGCGCGCACGCTCTCGAGCACCGAGCGCGACTCCTCCTCCTGCATGTAGAGATTGCTGTTCCTCGTCACCCGAAACGCCGACCGCGACAGCACCTCATACCCGCGGAACATCTTCTCCAGCTGCGATTCGACCAACTCATGCAGCAGAATGAAGTCGCAATACCCTTCCTCGCCGACCAGAGGCACCAGTCGCGGCAGCGCGCGAGGCACCGTCACCACACCCAGCGCCGTCACTCCCTTCAGGCCCCGCCGTTTATGCCGCAGCAACAAGCCGATACAGAGCGCCTTGTTCAACACTCGCGGGAACGGATGCGAAGGATCGATCGTCACCGGGGTCAGCAGCGGATCGACCTCGGTGTCGTAGAACTCCAGCGCCTGCGCCCGCGCCTTCTCGCCTAGTTCGCTCCACCGCAGCACACGGATCTTCTCCGCCTGCATTGCGGGCAGCAGTTGCTCGTTCCAGCATCGGTACTGCGCCTCGACGAAGCGATGAATACGCTCCATCAACCCATCCAGCCGCTCCTGCGGCGTCAGCCCCCCCTCATCCGGCGGCTGCGCCAGATTGTAACCATCCTCGATCCGCTGCAGAAACCCAGCCACCCGGATCTCCACAAACTCATCCAGATTGCTCGCCGTAATCGCAAGGAACTTCACTCGCTCCAGCAGCGGATTCGTCTCGTCCTGTGCCTCTTCGAGCACACGCTGGTTAAACCGCATCCACGATTCATCCCGGCTGAAAAACAGATTCTCAACCGCCGTTGCCGGGGCCTTCTTTCCGTTGACGCTCTTTCGAGAGCTTCGCCTGGTAACGCTCATAGCGGTTTAAGGTTATCGCACTCTCACGAAACGAAAGTATGAACAGGCCACCAAAATCCACGTTCGAGCTTCGTAAGCCTTTCTGGCTTTTATTTGCCGGTGAGTGTCTGCGCTGCGCTCTTCAGCAGCGCCGCCTCGCGTTCCACTGCAGCAGCGGTTCGCGCAATCTGTGTTTCCGCGTCCTTCCACTGTTTCTGCTCGATGGTCTCGCGCGCCGCCGGCAACGTTTTGACACCGTAGCCCGTGTAAAACCCTGGAGCATACATCATGTTCTGGAACCATGGCCGGTTCGGCAATCCCGCAGGATCGAGAAATACTCTCTCACTTTTTATAAGTTGGAGATTGAGCTCCGCAGGCGCCTTCAGCGCATTCGCCGTGAATGCCTTGTCATACTCGGCTGCCGCTGTCGTAAGATCATCCATCGCCTGATCAAGCGGAGCAAAGTTCAGATATGGGGGAACGGCTTCCACCTCAGGGGCAATGCGCTTCTTCTTCGGATCTTCCAGCGCCTTGTACACACCGTCAGCGATCTCTGTGTTGCGCTCTTTGATCTCGGCGCGCATCGTGTCGGTCAGCTTCTTCACTCCGGTCACATAGGTACGAACCGTGTCGGCAAGGTCTCCGAACTGAAAAGGAATCACGTCCGCGTCTGCCATCCGCATCATCATTGTTCCCGCGGTCTGGGCAAGAGCTCGTCCATACACGAAGTCAGTGTCCTGAAAGTGTGTGTACCAGTAGAAATCGTCGTAGACGGAATGATATTGACCGCCGCCCTGGTCTTCGCCGCCATAGCCCAGGTTGATGCTGGCGATTCCAAGGTGGTGAATAAACGCTGTGTAGTCCGAACCCGAGCCCAGAGCTTCCATGCGAATGTCCGCACGATTACGAAGCTCAGCCCGCCCGTCCGCCGGAGCACGCGAGATCGCAACCAGACGTTGACGTTTCCACACGGGCATCCCCGTTTCGGGATCGTCGATATCCTTCGTCACACTATTGACGAAGTTCTCAAGCTCGCTGGAACCCTCCGCGCGAAAGTATCCCCGGCCGTTGCCATCGGAGTTGAAGTAAGCGACAGCGTGCGCGCTCAGCTCGGGCGCATGTGCCTCTACCCATTCGGTCGAACCCAACAGCGCGGGCTCTTCGCCGTCCCAGAAGCAGTAGATGATCGTACGCTGCGGATGCCAGCCCTGCTTCAATAACTCACCTAGCCCTCGCGCCTCTTCCAACTCCGCACTCGCGCCGGAGAGAGGATCACCTGCACCGTTCACCCATGCATCGTGATGGTTCCCGCGAATCACCCACTGATCAGGCAAGGTCGAACCGGGAATCGTCGCGATCACATCGTACAGCGGCTTGCGGTCCCAGTTGAAGCTGAGCGCAAGATGTGTCATGGCGACGCTCGGACCTACCTTGTAAGCAAATGGCAACCCGCCACGCCAACTCTCCGGCACTAGCTCACCACGCAGGGATTTTAGAAACGGTGTCGCGTCTGCATAGGAGATTGGAAGAACAGGGATCTTCGTAATCGTCTGCACCTGGTCCAGCGGAATCAGCTTCGCGCCGGCCACCGCGCCAATGCCCGGAGTCTGCGGATCGCCGGGATACACGGGCATATCCATCACGCTGCCACGCTGTGCACCTTCAGGTGGCCGCATCGGCCCATCCGGATACGTATCGCCACGAAAGTAGCCATCGTCACGCGGGTCGGAGTAGATGATGCAGCCGACCGCACCATGCTCCGCGGCAACCTTTGGCTTGATCCCGCGCCATGTCTGGCCGTACCGCGCGATCACGATGGCGCCCTTAACCGAGACCCCCATCCGTTCCAGCTCTTCATAGTCACCCGGGGCGCCGTAGTTCACATAAACGAGCGGAGCCGTAACATCTCCATCCCGCGAGTACGCGTTGTAGGTTGGCAGCTGCTCTTTCTTTTGGTCTGAGGTGGGATCGACCTTCAACACTGGTTCGTCGAGCGTGGCCTCGAACTTCTCCGGTCCCAGCAACTCCAGCTTGCGCGACTTCGGCGTGGGGAACAGTGCCTCAAATTGTTCGATCTTTGCATCCAGCCCATATGACTTTAGTTGCGCGACTAGCCACTCGGCATTGTCCTTGTCGTAGGGGGAGCCCACATGGTGCGGCCGCGCCGACATGCGGCGCATATTCTCGCGAACCTTTGCCGAGTCTGGCATCTGCCGGAATTTCTGTTCCCATTGCATCTCTGCGGCAGTGTGTTCGGGGGTATAGCCGCGCAGAGTAACCTCTCCCGTATTGACGGCGTATGCGGTGCTGGCAAGCAGAGTGAAACAGGCGATGGCCCTTCGCATGGTGGCAGAACTCCTTTGGATGAAGGCTTTGAGAGATCGTACCACTGCCGGTCGAGGCGACTGAAAAAATGTTTCCGCAAAGATCAGCCCGTGCTCGAGTCTTCCGTGTCGGCGTGCAGATAAATAGCTAACGCCATAAAATATTTTCTCCGGTCACCCGTCTACACCTGTAGATGAACCAAATCCCGGGTAGTTGGACGATTACAGAGCAGGACCAGCTCATCTCTGAGGCACTGGAGAGAGACCGGCCCAGACTGCGCAGTTTTATTCGCAAGCACGTCTCCGACACCGGCGAAGCCGAGGATATTCTTCAGGACGTCTTCTACGAACTGCTCGAAGCCTACCGCCTCATGAAGCCCATCGAGCATGTAACTGCGTGGCTCTTTCGCGTGGCGCGGAATCGGATGGTCGACCTCTTTCGCAGAAGGAAGCCCAGTTCGCTCAACAATCCAGTGTCCGCCGAAGAAGGCGGCGACACGCTCGAAGACCTTCTCCCGTCGGAAGACGACGGTCCCGAGGCAGCTTACGCAAGGAATCTGCTCCTCGATGCATTGGACGAAGCCCTCGAAGAGCTACCTGGGGCCCAGCGCGAAGTATTTGTCGCCCACGAATTGATGGGCCGGAGTTTCAAAGACATATCCGCCGAAACCGGTCTCAGCGTTAATACGCTGCTCTCGCGAAAACACTACGCCGTGCTGCACCTACGCCAAAGACTGCAGTCGATCTATGAAAATTATGCAAAGAAATAAGGAGTCACGCATGCATCATCATCCAGTTCTTAAGGGGATAAAAATCGCAATCTTTGTCATCGTTGGAGCCATTTTCTTCGGCTTCATCGTCAAAAGTCTATGGAATGTCCTTGTGCCATCAATCATAGGGTGGCATGCGATCACCTTCTGGCAGGCGCTCGGCTTGCTTCTACTGAGCAAGATTCTCTTTGGCGGCTTCCACCGCCATGGCGGCAGAGACCGTGCTCGCTGGAAGCAACGCATGAAAGATCGCTGGGAGCAGATGACACCCGAGGAGCGCGAGAAGTTTCGCAAAGGAATGCGTTGCGGCCGCGCTCCCTTAGCCTCATCCGTGGAGCCTCAGGTATGAACGAGTTCAATGCAGACGCTTCCAACACCGGAGAAGACCCTGCGCCTGACGGCTACAAAGATCCGTCTTCTTCGATTCATCATCGAGAACTTGCTGCAAGCTACGACGACCGTCTTGCGGAGCTCGAGATCGAGAACTCTCGTCTGCATCGACTGGTCGCCGAGCTTCTGATCAAAAACCAGCAGCTTCGCAAGCCGGACTGACCACCGCGATCCTGCTCTATCGATGCCAGTGCATCTTCCAACCGAGATACCTCGTAGCAGCTTCATGGACCGGCGCCGCGGTGGTGGAGAAGTTGGCGGCAACATGGTGTTCAAAGCCGTTCTCACAGATGTAACGCAGCAACTCCTGCATCTTCGGGATCTCCACCACGCCGGCCCCGCCAAAGGTGTGCAGAGGATCGTTGGTAAACGCACCCTCGCCGACATAACCTGTAATCTGCCCTGCAAAGTCATCAGTGGAGAAGCGCGCAAAGCTCATCGCTCCGGCCTTCACTGTACCATCCAGAGTGCCATGCGTATTCTCTTTGCCAACCGTCCCGGCGATGATCTGCTGGAAGTCCATCTTCACGCCTTCGTTGAAGAAGTGCTTCGGTAGATTCGAACAGTGAAAGCAGACAGCCTTGTCCGGGTTGTCGCCGTAGTTGTTGTTCCAATCGAGCAGTGCGCTTGGCGATTCGCTGGCCAGCGTCAGGGCATACATACTGAGCGTCCCCAACACGTCGACTTCACAGGCAGAGGGAATCAGGCTCTCGCTCATCATGCTCATCACGGTGCAAGGAACGATGCCGAGGAACTCTTCGATTGAGGTCCAGCACTGTACTGCGCTCACAGTCAGTTCACTTGCCTTCATCCACTGATCGATCACCGCGCCAAGCTTCGCCATCTTCATCAGCGCCG
Source organism: Edaphobacter sp. (assembly GCA_025462755.1). Taxonomy (GTDB): domain Bacteria; phylum Acidobacteriota; class Terriglobia; order Terriglobales; family Acidobacteriaceae; genus Edaphobacter. The sequence continues at coordinate 8,756 of JAOAPF010000284.1, read as the reverse complement.
CTTCCGGAGTGTCGCCAACGGGAATATATTTTTTTATTGCCGCAAGCTTCGCTTGTGCAGCATCGTCGTTATCCGGCATCCGCCCGATCCGCCCCATGACCTCGCTCAGATCCAGTGTCTCGACGGTAATGCCCGAACGCTCCAGCAGCTTCTCGGAGTAGCGCACTGTATTGAACGCTGTCGGACGAGCACCAATTGCACCCAAGCGAACGTTCTTCAACCCACGCACCACCCGGCATGCACCCGAGAACCATTCCAAGTCAGCCTTAAACTCCACCGAATCGGGCGCCTCTGTATGCAGCCGCGTCAGCGAGTAGGGAATTCCGTACTGCTTCAGGTTGTTGCAGATGGACATCTTGCCGCAGAAGCTGTCGCGCCGGAAGGCGATCGTCATCTTGCCGGCGTGATCGGGCGTCGCCTGAATTAAAACCGGAACCTGCAGGTTCGCCAACCGCAAGGCATCCGCCAGACCACGCTCTTCACCGAAGTTCGGTAGCGTAATGATGATCCCATCGATCTCCGCCGCATACTTTTTGAACAATGCCGCACACTTCTTCGCATCCTCATACGTCTCGACGGCGCCGTGGGCGGTCTCCTCCGGGGTCAGCACAATTGGCTTGATCCCTGCAGCCTCGAGCGCCGCAATCATCTCCAGCCGTCCACTGGTGGCAAGATGACTCGGAAAGAATCCACGGTTGCCAACTATCACGCCCATCGTCATTTGCTTCGTCATAATGCTCCTGAATTCACGCTCGGTTTTTGTCTCGGTTGGTCGCGGAATCTTATCCACATATGACGAGCGTCGACAGCAATTAGACCCGGCCCGGCCGGAACCGGATCGAATAGAACGCGCCAAATATCGTCAGCACGACACCCCACCACAAGGTTGGATGAAGCGATTCCAGCCACGGCAGAAGCACCTCGTTCGGTGGCGGATGGTTAAACTCCAAGATTCCCGTGATTACCAGCACCACGCCATAGGCCAGCATTAAGATGCCACAGAAGAACCAGATCGACAGTTCAGCAGATTCAATTTCGCGTTCACGTTTATCCATCGTAGGCCGCCTCTTACCAGAAGATCAGATTCAAGATGAAAAAGACAACAATCACGACGGTGGCCCAGAAGATTGGCTTCTGCCAAATTGTTTTCGAGCCATCGTCTGGAATTGGCGTCACGCCATACACCAGTCCGGAAAGCTGTTCCGTCGGCACCGGCTTGGTCATCAGGCTCACCACTACGGTAACCACCACGCAGATAATCCAACTCCACAACGCACGGTACAGATTCTCTGCCATGGGTTTCGCGTCGATCGACAACGCGACACGCGATAGCGCATAGGCCTTATGCTCGACGGTGCCGAAGGTTGTATAAGCCCACATGCCGATGGAGGCGATTGTCCCGGCGAGCAGTCCAAGAAATCCGCCCCAATGCGTCGCCCGCTTCCATAACATGCCCAAAACGACTGTGCCAAAGAGCGGAGCAATGAAGAAGCTGAAAAGAGCCTGGACGTAATCCATGATGCCCGCTGCATTCATCACCAGGTACGCTGCTCCGATCGAAACCAGCATCCCGATCACGGTTGACCAGCGGCCCATCGCAACATAGTGTTTATCGCTGGCAGTCTTGTTCATGAAGGCGCCGTAGATGTCGTACGTCCACACTGTAGAGAAGGCGCTGACGTTCCCCGCCATTCCGCTCATAAAGCCCGCGAGCAGAGCAGTAATCCCCAGTCCCAGCAGCCCTGGTCCGCAATAGCGGATAAGCATCAGCGGCAGCACCTCGTTGTAACTATGTTGTCCTGTCGATGCGGCAAGACTCTCCGGCACCAGATGCATCAGGCTGCCGTCCGGATTCCTCAAAACCGCCAATGCCAGCAGCCCCGGCAAAATTACAATAAACGGCACTGCCATCTTGAACGCCGCGCCGATCACCGGCGCCATCTTCGCAGCCCGTAGGTTGTTCGCGCTTAGGACGCGCTGAACGACAAGAAAATCAGTGGTCCAGTACCCAAAGCTGATCACAAAACCGAGCCCAAAGACGATTCCGGTCCAATGCACTCCCATGGGATTGTCCTTGAAGCTCCCCAGGGTATTCCACAGATGCCCGTAGTCGGCCGACCCCAGATTCGCCGCCATTTGTGCTTTCAATTTAGTCCAGCCGCCAGCCTCGATCAATCCAAGAATCGGAATCATGGCCGCGCCAGCCCAGATCAAGACGAATTGCAAAACCTCATTGATAATGGCCGACCGCAGGCCACCAAGCATTACGTACAGGGCCACCGTCCCCGCGCCTACCCAGATGCTAAACGTGATGTTCCAACCCAGCACCGTCTTCATCACCAGGGCCATGGCGAACATATTGACGCCACTCATCAAGATTGTCATGAGTCCAAACGAGACCGCCGACAGCCCACGCGCGGCCTCGCCGAAGCGCAGGTGGAGATAACCAGGCACGGAATGCGTCTTCGAGATGTAGTAGAACGGCATCATGACGATGCCCAGAAACAGCATAGCCGGAATCGCGCCAATCCAATACCAATGCGTCGCCAGAAGCCCATATTGGTATGCCGCGCCCGCCCATCCCATCAACTCCAGCGATCCCAGGTTGGCCGAAACAAAGCTCAGTCCCGCAATCCACGCCGTCATCTCCCGGCCAGCCAGGAAAAAATCCTCGCTCGTGTTCGCCTTTCCCTTCGCATAAAACCCGATAAACACGACCAAAGCGAAATACAGCACCAGGATCAGAACATCTACGGGCGCCAATTTCGTCAGTTGCTGGTTCATCAATAACAGCGCCGCCAAAACCTGCATCGGTCAACCCAATAAGTAAACGTTATCCGCCTGGAACCGCGAACGAAATTCGTCTACCCCTCTCCGTCAAATCTATGTTCTGCTTCACACAAGAAATTTGTCTCGCCAGTCATTCGGAAGCAACGAGTTGAACCTTTGAAACGTCGACCGCCGAACCTTGTCACTATACAACAATGAATTTCTGACAGGACAATGACAAACTATTCCATCCCATTTTGTTTCAGAAAGACGCCATTACTTCCAAGGCTAATCCTCAACAACACGATCATTCTGGATGTCTTTTGCAACACTTTTGCCGAACCACCACTCTATTGGTAAGGGCTGCAGTCTTAGCCAAAGGAGTTTTATGCAAATCCGCAAAATAGGTTCGATCGTTCTCGCGTCTGCTTTTGCCCTCACTGTCTCGGCGGGCTTTGCCGTTGCGCAGGAGAGCCCTAAGCAGGACATGAAGGCCGCCGGAACCGATACCGAGAACGCAGCCAAGAACACTGGACACGCCGTCTCTACTGGAACCAAGAAGGCGTACCACAAGACCGCCAGTGGGACGAAGACCGCTGCAGACAAAACAGCCACTGGTACCAAGACGGCGTACCACAAAACCGAAAACGGCACGAAAAAGGCAGCCGACAAGACAGCCAGCGGAACCAAAACTGTGGGGAAAGACGTCGGACACGGAACGAAGGTTGCGGCAAAGGACACCGCTCATGAAACCAAAAAAGTCGGGGACAAGATCGCAGGTAAACCTAATCCTCAGTGACAGAACAGGAAGTCAGACCTCAAGCCCTCTGGCTATCAGGAACGAGGGTTGAGCTTTCGGGGCTTGCATGATCGGCATGCCTCAGCAACGTCGACCCGGCCTTCGGCCAAATCACCGCAGCGGCGAGGGTGACCAGAGCGACCCAATACAAATCCGCTCCTAACAGATGCAAAATCTGCATCCACACTGGAGCCAGCAACAGAATGTCTGCGAGTCCCAGCGCGAATTGAAAGCCCAGCAGGGCCAGCACCACCGCGGCAAGCCGTCCTGCTCCAGCCCGCCTCGCCTGCCCCACTAGCCAAAGCACGAAGATCCCGGCAACTACCGCGCTTAATGGATGCACACCCCGCAACCGAAGCAGCCACGGCGAGCCGGCAGCAAAGTCCTGCGCAAAAGCCGCCCGCAGTGAAGAAGCAGGGAACAGCGTGTCGCCCAGCGCCGCGAGCGACCCACTCACACCCACTACCAGCGTCGCAGCTAATCCCATGAAGGCCCAGAACTTCTTGACCCCGCCAATCCCAAGCTGACACCACATCTGCGCTGTCCCCAAGAGTCTCGCGGTCAGAGTCAGGGCAGCCAACAGCAGCAGCGTGTTGCTCAGGTGAATGGCCAGCACCACAACCCGGCCCATGGATTGATTCCCCGTCACATATCCCAGTTTCACCAGCAGCGCACCCAGAAAAGCCTCATTCAGCAGCAGCACCATTGAAGCCACGCCAAACACCCGCGCGGCCTGTCCCTTCATCGTCTCTCGAAATGTCCACACCAGCAGCGCAAGGACAAGAAACCCTGATCCACCGGTCATACACCGATGCGTAAACTCGATGATCGTATCCACCCGCGGCGACAGCGGAATCACCTGCCCATTGCACAACGGCCAATGATTGCCGCACCCCGCCCCCGACCCCGTAGCCCGCACCAGCGCCCCCCACAGGATCACCAGCACGTTATACCCGACCACTCCCCACGCAAACCGCACCAGCACCTGCGACGCGGGCCTCACCGTTACTGGAGCAGCTGTGGCCATAGCTTTATTCTACGCAGCTTCGCAGGCGTTGTTTTTTGTCTTCCCCAGTCGGGTTCTTCTGCGAGAGCCCTACCCGTTCGCCAGTTCCTTTGCCCGCTGCGTAGCCCGCTTCACTGCCTTGATCAGCGTTACGCGCAGCCCACCTTCTTCAAGTTCGAGAATCCCATCGACGGTACATCCCGCCGGCGTGGTTACCGCATCCTTCAGCAGCGCCGGATGATATCCCGTCTCCAGCACCATCCGCGCCGAACCCAGTGTCGTCTGCGCCGCCAGAAGAGTAGCCACATCGCGCGGCAAACCAACATTGACGCCAGCCTCCGCCAGCGCCTCAATGATGATGTACAAAAACGCCGGTCCCGACCCTGACAGTCCCGTCACCGCATCCATATGTTTCTCATCGACGACCACCGTCTTGCCCACCGTGTGAAATATCTTCTGCGCAATTGCCATCTGCTCTGCTGAGACAAAGCGTCCGGCACAAAGCGCCGTGATTCCCGCAGCCAGCATCGCCGGCGTATTCGGCATCGCGCGAATCACGGCCAGCTCGCAACCCGCCCCATCCTCAATACTCCGCGTCTTCACCGAAGCTGCAAACGAGAGCACCGTCTTCTTCGCTGTCAGCGCAGTCTTGATCTCTTCAATCAGCGCCGGTACCTGAATCGGCTTCACCCCAAGCAGGATGACGTCCGCCTGTTGCGCCGCTGCAAGATTGTCTGTAGTGACTTCAACCCCGAACTGCGCCGACAGAGCCTGCGCCCGTTCCGCATGCTGGACCGTAGCGGATATCTGTTCAGCGGCGACCAGGTTGTTTTTCAGGAAGGCCTGCAGCAAAATGCCGCCCATCTTGCCTGCACCCAGCACCGCGACCCGCAACCCCGGCATCGCGGGAGCCGGACCCAAAACAGGAACTTCAAAGCTTTCACTCATTCTCAAAGGCTATCAGACACAACTACTTCTGCGCCGCAATCCACGCATCGACGCGCTGCTCGAGTACATCCACGGGCAGCGCGCCCGAATCGAGCACCTGGTCGTGAAAAGCTTTGATATCGAACTTCGGACCCAAAGCCGTCTTCGACTTGTCCCGCAGCTCCAGTATTTTTAGTTGCCCTATCTTGTACCCCAACGCCTGCGCCGGCCACGCAATATAGCGGTCTACCTCAGATTGAACATTGGTCTCATCGAGCGAGGAGTGATCGTGGAAGTAGTCCACCATCTGCTGCCGCGTCCAGTGCTGCGAATGAACGCCCGTATCCACGACCAGGCGTATCGCCCGCCACATATCGTTATCCAGCCGCCCATAGTCGCTGTAAGGGTCCTTGTAAAATCCGATGTCCTTGCCCAGCCGCTCGCTATACAGGGCCCACCCCTCAACAAACGCGGTGTACTCCTGATATTTTCTGAACTCCGGCAGCCCGGTCTGCTCCTGCGCGATCGAGATCTGAAGATGGTGTCCCGGAATTCCCTCGTGATACGCCACACTCTCCACCGTAGCCAGCGAGCGCTCAACAAAGTTATACAAGTTTACATTCACTCGCCCGGGACGGCTTCCATCTGCTGTTCCCTGGTTGTAGTACGCCATCGGAGAGTTCTTCTCCGCAAACGCCGGCATCGCAACCACCTCGAGCTGCGCCTTCGGCAACCGGCCAAACAGGTCCGGCAGCCGCGGCTGCATCTGCGCGAGATAGCCTTTGTACGTATCGATCAACGCCTCCTTCGATTGCGGATGCTCCTTCGGATTCGCCGCCAATGCCGCACGGAAGCTCTTCAAATCCGCAAACCCTAGTTGGTGGACGATCGCCAGCATCTCGGCCTCATCCCGCTTCACCTCATCGAGCCCGATCTGGTGTATCTCGGCGGCCGTTTTGTCCAGGGTCGTTACCTGCCGTATTCGAAATGCATAATATGCGTCGCCGTTTGGCATCGCCCAGACGCCGGGGTCTTTTCTCCCGCTCGGCACATACTGGGCCTTCATAAATTTCGCGAACCGTTGATACGTCGGCAGCACCTGCGCCTGAATTACAGCCATCAAATCTGTCGCAATGCGCTTCTGATCCGCAGCCGGAATTGTGTTTGGGAATTTTTTGAGTGGCTGAGCAAATACACTCTCCTCCGCCTTTTGATCGGCGATGCCTTGCGTCTGCGCCAGCGCCTTTTCGAGTGATTCTTTCGCCGGCATCCGTCCTTCATCCACGCCGAGTTGCAGGTTCGTCATCACCTGCGAGAACTGCACCGGCACCTTCTTCAGGCGTTCAATGTAGTCGTCGTAGTCCTTCACGGAATCGAACGAAAGCTGTCCCTCCAGATCAGCCAGTCTCGTTTGGAACCCAAAGATCGGGCTGATCGGCATCTCCCACTCTTTGAACTTCGCTCCCTGCTGTGCGTCGATCAGCGAGCGCAACATCAGTTCCGAAGACAGCTTCTCCTGGTCGCTCAACCCGGTCGTATCGATCGCACCCAGCCGTTGAATGTAGTCCAGCCCGCGTTGGAGGGAGGCATTCACCTCCTTGGCCGAGTAGTCCGTCAGTTGATCGTTGTAACGTTTATCTCCGATCAGCGAAGCAAACTCGGGCGAGTGTTTCAGCCGGTCCTGCCAGATCTCCCCCAGCAAAGCAGAGAGAGCCTTACTCCTCGCCGCAACCGAGGTAGCCGGCGGAGCCGAAGCCCCCGTTTGAAGCTGCGCGTTCGATGTCCCCAAACTCAAGCAGCCGACTATCACCAAACTGCTCAACCAGCGCACTACAAATCCTGTCATATCCGTCCTCGACTCAACTGTCAGTCTACCGTGACATGAGGGGCGAACTCACGCGGGCCATCCTCTGCGCATAAGTAACGGTTGCCTCCGATACTTATCGCAAGCTCTCCCCGGAGATACCAGAATCCAGCATCCGATACAGCGTCGACCGGCTGATTCCCAGCAGCTCCGACGCACGCAACTTATTTCCCCCGCAGTCCTTCAGCACCCGCAGCACATGATGCTCTATGACGTCCTGCAACCGCACGCTCTTACTTGCTCTGGCCATCGATTGTTCAGCCTGATTTGCCGCAGCAAAGGACGGCAGATGATGCAGCTCAAGCACCTCGCCCTCGCTTTCCAGCACGCTGTTCCGTAACACAATCTCTAACTCGGACACATTGCGTGGCCAGAGGTGCTTCTGCATCCGCTCCATCGCCTCGTCCGTAATCTCGCGGACACCTCTTCCATAGAGCGCGGCAAACCGCTCCAGAAAGTGCGTCGCCAACTCTGGGAGATCCTCCATCCGTTCCCGCAGTGGCGGCAGAGTAATATCCACCGTCGCCAGCCGCTGGTACAGCTCCTGGCTGAACATTCCCGTAGACACCGATGTCTTCAGGTCCTCTTCCGTCGACGCGATGATTCGCAGATCCGTCCTCCCTGGTGTATCCAGGCGACTCTGCGTTAGCTCGTGCTGCGTCAGCGCTCGCACGAGCCGGCCCTGCGCCTCCAAAGATATGTCGCTGATCCGCTCAAGGAACAGAGTTCCTCGAGCAGACCTCTTCATCAAGCGCCCAATGTGATCCGCCGTCCCATTGGTCGCTTCGCGCTCTGCCAGTGCATTCTTGATCGCAGCCGCGTGGCAAACTACGAACGGCCCATTGGAAGCTGGGCTCATCCTGTGCAGAGCGCGAGCCACCAGCTCCTTTCCCGTCCCTGCCTCACCGCTCACCAGCACGGTGCGGAAGTGCGGTCCAATCCGGCGTATCTGCTGGCGCAGGCGCGTCATCGCCGCACTGCTGCCGACAATCCCGGACTCTGTTCCTGCAGTGAATGGCGGTGCGAGAGATGCAGGCGGAGAAAGGGTGAGATAGGAAGAAGGGGATCGAGAGGTCGACATAGCTTCTTCCTTTATCGGCAAAACGCGGCTTCGGATGAGTCTTCAGATCTGCAAAAAAGCCGGAGACCAGCAACTGGCGGCTGGGTCTCCGGCTCTTGATCAAAGACTTTATCTCTTGCGGGTTAAGCGGTCGTCGGGGCGCAGTAGGTATCGAACGCTCGTGTCAACTCCTGGGCGATCGCCGGCGCGGTCGAGGTTTCGATCGCCGAACGCTGCATCAGGTAGACCAGCTGCCCATCTCGCAGAATCGCGATGGCCGGTGAGGTGGGCGGATGGCCGCCAAAGTAGCTCCGGGCCTTCTCGGTGGCTT
>JAOAPF010000212.1 GCA_025462755.1 Edaphobacter sp. | reverse complement strand
CGGACCACTGCGGTCGAACCATTCGTGCAGGTTGCCGTTCTCGTCGTCGCCGGATTGTAAACTGCGCCATTGATCATCGGTCGGCCCAGGCAATCCAGCACTGGGCTTCCATTGGAATCCTTAATGGGACCAAGTAGGAGAGAGCTCAGATCGCCATTGCGATAGGCTAGCGTGGGAACCGTAATGGTTCCTTGGTTGAGCGTCTGCGCGTTGTAGTACTCCTCGTAAGCGAAGAAGAAGAAGGTCTTGTTGTGGCCGTTGTAGAGGTGAGGAATCACCACCGGCCCACCGATAGAGCCGCCAAAATCAAGCTGCCGCTCCCTGGGGTTATACTTCTGGCCGCTTGAAGTGTAGTTGAAAGGCTGTCCGGCGTTCAGAGCCTCATTCTCAAAGTAGGTGAAGAGCGTCCCGTGCAGCTTGTTGGTGCCGGATTTCGAGGTGTAGTTGAAAATTCCGCCCGCCGATTGACCAAATTCCGCCGAATAGTTGTTCACAAGGAGGGCTTGTGAGGCGAGCGATTCGACCGAGGGCTGGTTTTCATTGGAGATGGCACCCTTGACCGCCGAGGTGTCGTCCAAGCCGTCCATAAAGACGCGGTACGTCGTTGCCGGCGAGCCGCTTATGTGGATATCGTTCCAGCCGCCCACGATGGTTCCCGGAGCCAACGCGGCAAAACTCATCGGATCCCGTACAGCACCGATGCCGGTGATGTTGAGTGGAAGCTCATTCATGTCTTTCGTGGAGACTTCGATAATATTCTGTGGGCTATCGGTTTGGAGCAGAGGAGCATCCTCCGTTACCGTAATTGTCGTCGTGCTTTGCCCTATATCCAGTTTCAGGTCGACAGATGCCACTTCTCCGACCGAGACGGTGATTCCGTTGCGGACCAGCTTGGTGAAACCGGGGGCAACTACCGTAACCGAATAAACGCCCGCACTTAGCTGCGGTATGGTATAGGCTCCGGCGCCAGTTGTGACGGTGGATTTCTGTGTGCCCATCGCGGCATTGGTGATGGTTACCTTGGCTCCCGTAATTCCGGCGCCAGACGGATCGGTGACAATTCCTGACACACTGCCGCGATCGCTTTGTGCAAAGCACATCACGCCCGTGCAGCATAACACGATGAACATCAGGTTCAAATTCAAGTACTTGAGCCAACTTCTTCGTCGCGTCATTTGGCCCTCCTTGGCCTCTCATGAAGTACCGCAATAGTTGGTGGGATCGAATCTCCAGTCAGAAACAAAAGGCCTACCCTGTCGTCGAATCGAACCAAAGTGCTGATTCGATCTCGACCGGCAGATTCGCACTTTTTGCTCACATCTTCTGATCCCAATTCGGCCTCACACTCTCTTTCGAAAATTGAACAATGGGATTTGTCTTCCACCGTTCATGGACTCTGCAGAATACCTGCTTCATTTCACACAGGAATTTTCAACTGACAGAACAACTCTTTTCAGTTGACATCCAATTGCGGCTACCACTCTAGGGCTGCACTGTTTGTTCTCGCAACGTTAGAATGCGCCCCTAACGGTTTCCGTTTCACACTGAAAACAAGCAGCTTACATAGTCTGCACAAGAGTTAACAGTGGGTACATGAAACGTTCCGGCCAGCATGCCCTTCACATGAGAGAGGTATTAAGCAAACAGAGCCACAGGATGTTTCGAGCACGACTGAGGGATCGTCGGGCGTGTCGATCGCGGCGACATGCAGATTCCACTACCGCCATACGCCATTGTCGTGGGATTGGCTAACGCCGGTCTAGTTCTAGAGAAAGCATGGCCGGCGATGATTTGGTCACGGCAGGAGCATGGTTTCCTCTGTCTTAGTTCCCACTATGGAAGCTGGAGGTCAAGAATGATGGATATGTGCCTCAACCTTGACCGCTCGGATGGAATTCTTATCGAAACGGTTGTCCTCGAGCGCGAGTCAGGCATAGCTGTTGTAATCGTTGCAATTGATTGAGATCGGGGTACAATTTTGGCACACTCGCGGTTTTTGCGTATGTAGCTCAAACTAAAACACTTGCTGAAATAACTGCAACCAACAATCAGTTGCTCTCAGCCCCTAGATCCAAAAGCACCTTATAAGTTATTGAAAATAAATGAAGCCGATGAGCGGAGTTGAACCGCTGACCTACTGATTAGGAATTTGCGAGGCAGGCGTAAAGTATTGATAAATATGAGAAATCGAGCGTAATCTAGCGTAGGCTAAGTTGCTGATTCACCGTAACTTAGCGGAATCGAATACAGCTAAGCCGAATTGATGACTGTTCCTCTGTTGTACCTAAAGGACACGCCATCTGCACCGCCGGGGGCGTGCAGGGCCGCTGTCGCAGCGCCGCTAGGACGTGTCCGGTCGGGCTCAGGAAAACAAAGTGAGATTGGCCGACCGTACGCTCGGAACCTGTCAAGGAAGAACCGATAAATCTCTCACTGAGCGCTACGCACCTGTTCACACCAGCTGAGACTCAACATGTCGCTGTAGGGACGTTCCTAGCTTTAGCTTTCCCAAGACGGCGCTTCATTGGGCGGCTCTTGCGAGCCGCCCGCGGGAGGGTGACTTCCGTTAGTTGCTGGGGCCTTTGGCCGCCGCCTGGGCCTGGGCCATCCTTGTCGCCATCTCCGCTTTGACTGCGTCGAGGTTGAAGCTTGCGCCTCGTTGCATCGGCGGGTACTCGAGGAAGGTCTGGAGTTCCTTGCCCATCGTCTGCTGGACGAACACGAAGCGCCAGAATTGGTACTTGAACCAATCGAAGTATTGCTGGCCTCCCTCTTTCGTCCCATTGTTGGGCCAGCCCGTGCGCTCGAACGGATCGAGACGCAGGTTAGTGATGTAAGGCACGTCAACATGGGTCTTTTCACCTAACCAGCCTTGTGGTTGGTCGATGAAACGGAACTTGTAGTCGTCAATGCGGATCGCGCCGACCGTGCTTTCCCCGAGGTAGAAGATCTCATGACGGGCGGACGGGCCCTTGCCGCAGATAGCGTCCATCTGGTTGTAACCATCCAGATGGTTCTTGTAGGTCCGGTCACCGATCTTTTTGCCCGCCAGCAATTCCTGGGTGATGTTCGGGTTGCCAGCCGCGGCGACGAAGGTGGGCAACCAGTCCAGACCGGAGAAGATGCCGTTCTGCACGGAGTCCGCCGGCACATGACCGGGCCAGCGAAGGATCGCGGGCACGCGGAAGCCGCCCTCAAGGACCGTTCCTTTGGATTGAGCGAACGGCGTCTGACCGCCATCGGGCCAGGTGAAGACTTCTGTGCCGTTGTCGGTGGTGAACAGGACGATGGTGTTCTCGTCCTCGCCGATGTCTTTAATCTTCTGCATCACGAGGCCGATATCGTCGTCCAGCTGCGCCATGCCTGCTTCTTCTTCCGACCAGCCATTCTCTGAGTTCATGGTCGCTGTGTACTTCGGGGAGAGGTGAGTGACGATGTGCATGCGGGTGGGGTTGAGCCAGACGAAGAAGGGCTTGTTGGCTTTCTTGGCCTTGTCGATGAAGTTGAGGGACATGTCGCGGATCTCGTCATCGACAGTCTCCATGCGCTTGGGATAGAGCGTGCCGGCGTCCTCGATCTTCTGCTTGCCGACCGCGCCCCAGCGGGGCATCTCGGTCTTGTCATCCGTGTCGCTGGACCAGCAATGGACCATGTTGCGCGGGCCGACCTGATTCAAGAGGTTCTGCGGGTAGTTGGGATGCGCGGGGTCTTCCATTGCATCGAGGTGATACAGATAGCCAAAGAATTCGTCGAAGCCGTGAACGCAGGGCAGGAATTCGTTCTGATCGCCAAGGTGGTTCTTGCCGAACTGGCCGGTGGCGTAGCCCATCGACTTTAGAATTGTGGCGGTAGTCACTGCCTCGGCGGGCAAGCCGGTCTTCGCTCCCGCCTGGCCGACGGTGGTCATTCCGGTGCGGATCGGCAGTTCGCCGGTGATGAAGTTCGCGCGGCCGGCCGTGCAACTGGCCTCGGCGTAGTAGTCGGTGAAGATCATGCCTTCCTTGGCGAGTTTGTCGAGGTTCGGCGTCTTGCCAGCCATCAAGCCGCGGTGGTAGGCGCCGATGTTCCACATGCCGATGTCGTCACCCATGATGACGAGGATGTTGGGTTGCTTGGTTTGTGCCGTGCCCTGGCACACGCCAGCCACCAAAAAGAAGAAGGCTGCTATCGGCCCCGCGGCCCATTTGCGGCGTTTCGCGATCAAGTTCATACGTGACTCCTTGGATGACGTTTCAGTTTGGCCGCCTGGGGTTAGTAGCGATGACCGTTCCCCACCTTCAAACACCAGCACGATCATGAGGTGAATCGAAGGCCGCATAGTTACTCATGCAGAAGGCAAGCATAAAGCTAGCCACGAGTTAACACAGTTAGCAAAAATGCTAGAGCGGCAAACTATTATTTCTAGCTATTGGAGCGGCTGAGGGTTTGCGATTCCGCATAGTCGAACGTGCACGGCATCGCGCTGCGAAGGTATTCGCTTTGACTAGGCAGATATAGTTGGGGTTCGTTGTAACGATCTCAGAAAGAAGTTTGAAGCCCAACTACAGCGCCCTTCTGAACAAAGCGGAGGCCGATTCGATCGGTGGTATCTTTGACAACCAGGTGCGATGCCAACTGGTAGCCGGCAAGCGCGGCGAAGTGCTTTGAAAGGGTGATGCCAACGCTACCCGTCGTGGCCACAAAGTTTCCGTACCCGAACAAATACATGCCCATCACGTTCCCCTGGATGAACACCCTCGGGGAATCAGTCAGGTAAAGGCGGAAGTCGGGCCCCGCGACGGGGATCGGCGCAAGAAGCGATCCGGAGGCCGACACCGCATTATGGTGGACTCCATCTCCTGTTACCTGGGCCGCGGCATTGATTTTGGCCGTTGTGTTGAACAGGTCCATCTGTAATGCAATGCCAAGATGGCCTCGTCTGCGGCGGATGATGTCGTACTGATACCCCGGAGCGACGAAGAGGGTATCGAGCGAACTGCTGGTGGTTAATCCGGCGTTGAATGTCTGCCCCTGAAAGGTGAATGTTCGATCGAGAACCTTCTGTCGGGAGAAGTTGAAGGGAGTGACCGTGACGTAAAGATGGTTCTTTCTTGTGAACTTCCAGTCCGCCTTGCCTGAAAAAGTGGAGTAGCTGGTGAAGCCCAGGTCCTTTTGCAGATCGACGGGCCCATTGTCCGTTGTCGCTGTGCCATGGATATTGCCGGAGGGGTCCGAGTAGTACCAGGCCGTGTCGATGCGCAGGTGATAGTTGTCAAAATCTTCCTTGAGGACGACTTGGGAAAATGCTGCGGTGGTGAGACTGGCAAACAAGACCATTCCTGACAAGGTGGTGTGTAACTTTCGGTGTATCATTTAGCTCTCCGTTTCAAAGTCGTTACGGCAGGCGTGCTGCTGCGTCCTTATTAACGGCGAGCATAGGGTTCGTTGGCCGAGGCCACAACTGTCTCTAGCGACAGGTTCCCTCGAAAACCCGTATTGCACTTGCGACATAAGTATCAATTCTGCGGCCGAGCAGGTTGAGATTAGCAGTTTTGCTAGTTGCGCTCCCTCTAACGGGACACGATAATTTGAGGCAACAGCTCTGCATCGGCCATTGCAATATTCTCTGCTATCTACACGGTATCCTCGCGATCGGTCTATTGGCCCATATCGGTGGCACATGAAACAGAAACTAAACCCACCTGTAAATCCTGGTCTCTACGGCTGCTCTGAAGGCACGAATCGGCTAGCTACTGTGTGGTTCAAATCCATTTGCGTTTGTATATGGGTCGCGTCTGCTGCGTTCTGCTTTGCTGATAGTCCCTCGCCGGACAAGAATGTCCTTTTTCTATATAGCTTCACCGACCGCAAGGTTATGGGTGATATAGAGCCGCTCAAAGCGACGACGCAATCACATATGACCGTGCCGGTCAGCTTCCAGGTTGAATATCTTGAATCGCACCGCTTCGGAGATGAAGGTTACGAGAAGGGCTTGAGCGAGTCATTGGCCAGCACGTATGGCGGAAAAGTCGATCTTGTTATCGCCAGTTCCTATCCGGCTCTTCTCTTCGCAATACACCATCGTGACCTGATATTCCCTGGCGTGCCAATTGTTTTCGAATCTGTTGATCGCACCAGAGTTGAAGGTCGGCAGTTGTGGCCCGGCGTGACTGGAGTGACGACAAGCATAGATGTTCGCGGCACAATCGATCTTGCACTCCGCCTCCGACCCGATACGAAGAATGCCGTGGTAATCGCCGGAAACTCGGAATTTGAACAGTACTGGCTAAGAATAACTAACCAGGAGCTTCGACTCGAGGAACCCAGATTGAAGGCGATCAATCTGGTGGGCCTTTCAACGGAAGAATTGTTGAAAGAGGTTGCAACTCTTCCACCTCACACAATTATTCTCTTTCAATTAATTCCATTGGAATCGGCACAGCCTGCCGGAACCTATGACGTCCTTGAGGCCATAGCTCTCCAGTTCCCCACCTACTGCATACATAACTACTGCTTTGATCACGGTGCTGTAGGCGGCTCGTACACGGTTTCCAATGAGCAACAAGTGAAAGGCGGCGAATTGGCAGCGCGTATCCTGGCCGGGGAGAAACCCGAGAACATTCCGGTCCAATACGACAATTCTTCACAACGCACTCTTGTGGATTGGCGCCAGCTCCGTCGCTGGAATATCTCCGAGTCAGCGCTGCCAGCGCACATAGTCCTTTTGAACCGGCCGACTTTTTGGGAGAAATATGGAAATTACATTCTTGCCGGAATCGCACTCTGCCTCGTTCAGTCTGTGATGATCATTGGATTGTTGGTGCGACGAGCGAGGAAGCGAAACACCGGAGCCAGGTTGCGTGAAAGTGAAGAGCGCTTTCGTGTGATGGCGGATACGACACCTTCTCTGGTCTGGATGAGCGACAAAGACGGCAAAGTAACATATCTCAATAACAGACGAGTCGAATTTACGGGCCGGGATTCCTCATCTGGATTTGGAGATACCTGGACAAAGTTCATTCATCCTGACGACCTGCAGAACGTACAGACCGCGAACTCACGAGCCACTGAAGAGCGGGAGGCTTACTCCAAGGAATACCGGCTCCGCCGGAAGGACGGCGTATATCGATGGATGTTTGATCTCGCAGCGCCCCGCATCAATGAGGATGGCTCGTTTGGCGGATTCATCGGATCGGCCATCGATATTTCAGACCAGAAACTGGCGAATGAGGCCTTGGAAACCATCGCCGGAAAACTAATCGAAGCCCAGGAAAAGGAACGCAGCCGGATCGCCAGAGAGCTTCATGACGATATCTGCCAACGGCTCGCGCTGCTCTCGTTGGAACTGGGATCGGAGAGCGCCGAGTCCAGCGGTTTGAGTGCACCCGCACTTGCGCGAATGGAAGAAATCCGGAATCGGTGCGTCGAAATCGCAAGTGATGTTCAGGTGCTATCGCACGAGCTCCACTCATCAAAGTTGGACTATCTCGGTGTAGAGGCCGCCATAAGAAGCTTCTGCAATGAGTTCTCGCAGCAACACAGGGTAAACATCGAGTTTACAAGTGAGAAGGCTCCGAATCCTCTTCCGAGAGACATTTCCCTATCCCTGTTTCGAGTCACTCAGGAAGCGCTCAACAACGCTGTGAAGTATAGCGGTGTGAGCCAATTCTTAGTGGATCTGCGGGCTACGGAAGACAATATTCAACTTGAGATCAGAGATGCAGGCGTGGGATTTGACGTGCAGGAAGCAAAGCAGAACTGCGGATTGGGGCTTGTCAGCATGCAGGAACGAGTTCACCTGGTCAATGGCACCTTCATTGTCGAATCTAAGGTGGATCGCGGAACACGGGTTTCCGCGCGCGTGCCGTTCCACGTCGTCAATGGCTTGCCGGAAGCGTCTGAAGCGCAGGATTTGCGGAGTCCGAAATGAAACAAATACGTATTTTGCTGGCTGACGATCACTCGATGATGTGTGCCGGCCTCCAGAAATTACTGGAGCCCCAATACGAAATCGTTGGCATTGTCGGAGACGGGATAGAATTGCTGAAAGTCGCCAACAAGCTTCGGCCCGGCGTCATACTCCTGGACGTATCAATGCCCCTGCTGAATGGCTTGGACGCGGCGAGAGAGTTGAAGAAAATGCTGCCCCAGGTAAAGCTCATTTTTCTCACGATGAATCCCGACTCCGATACAGCCGCCGAAGCGTTACGTGTTGGGGCCTCGGGTTACCTGTTAAAAACCTCAAAACCGTCGGAGTTGCTAGAAGCTATCGATGACGTGTTGAGAGGAATGTCCTATGTCACCCCGCAAATCAAATGCGCTATGGAAGAGACCTTCATCCGGGATCCCAACGCGCAGCAACGCTCAAAGCAGCTTACGAATCGTCAACGTGAGGTCCTCCAGATGCTCGCCGAGGGGCGACCGATGAAGGAAATCGCGCACATACTGCAGATTTCGCACCGCACGGTACGGTTTCATAAAGTCGGAATCATGGAAGAACTGAGTATTACGACCAACTCCGAACTTGTCCAATATGCGATGAAACACGGAATGATCTCATCTGCCTGAGGTAAGGGCTGGAAAGATGCTCGAGGGCAACCATTTCAACGGAGCCCCTGTCGCAAGCGCCAGTATCGGGCCATCCAGATCTAAGGGACAATCTAACTCTGAGTGTCAATATTTGATGCGTTGACACCGGAGAAGGTGCCCCCGTGGCTAGGATTCGAGTGGTGCTCGCCGATGATCACCCAGAGATGGTCGCGAAGGTCCGCCGCACAATCGGCGAGGAATTCGATATCGTCGGTACAGTCGCAGATGGCAATCAGGCCGTTAACGCCGCTCTCACGCTGGATCCCGACGTTCTCGTTCTCGATATTTCCATGCCCATTATGGACGGAATCTCGGCCGCAAAACAGCTCCAGGCGGCGAATTGCCGAGCCAAGATTGTGTTTCTGACAATCCACAATGATCGCGACTACGTCGCGGCAGCAATCTCTGCCGGGGCTTTGGGCTATGTTACCAAGGGCCGCCTGTCTTACGACCTTGCCATCGCCATTCACGAGGTATTACGCGGACATCCATTTGTATCCCGATAGCTACCTTAATGAGGTATCTCGAACGACTACATGATGCCGACTCAGGTCGATTCTCGTCTCGCCTACGAAGTTCGGTATTGCCGCGTTCGGCGTTCGAGCAGAGTAAGACGTGCCACGTCAATCTTCCCATCGGTTGCCACGAGGAAAAGATAGTTGGACCTAGAGCATGGGCACTAGCCGAAGTATCCGGATGAACGTGTGAGCCGGAGGACAGACAGCGGGGATATCAACTACGTCGCTTTGTTTCGGTGTCAAAGACCAATGGGAAAGGATCTGAATGGGAATCGCTTCTGGTCTCATCATGGAAACTCACGCAACTTGGCGGGCAGACTGGTTATGGGGCTGCCCGCTGATTGTATTGACAGTAATCATCCATGTCTTAGGTCTCGGGTACATAAGCCAAAAAACCATCCTGATTTACGGCGATATGATGAAACACCGCCACCGGACAGTTGCATTTGCAGTCGTGGTGGGTACGACGACTCTACTGGCAACTGTCCTGCACGCGACAGAAACAGGCGCTTGGGCTGTTGCCTATTGTGTCATCGGCGCTATGCCAGACTTCAAGTCCGCGATGCTCTATTCGCTCGGCGCAATGACAACTTACGGACATCAGGATCTGTTTCTGGAAGACCGCTGGCGACTGCTGGGAACGATCGAGGCGCTCAATGGGTGGTTGCTCTTCGGATTGTCTACAGCCTTTCTCTTCTGGCTGATCCAGGAAGTCTCGCCTAAGAATCGGGCAAGTAGCTAGACCGCTTAGACACCCGCACCTACAGGAAATAAAAGTTCTCACTCGCGGCACTGAGTACCGAGATCGTCTTCGACACTGGGTTTTCCCGACGAGCCGGCCTGAACATTCGAAATGTATGGTCCGCAGAAAACGCGGCTTTTCAGGCGAAGCGGAACGGTCTCCAAATTGATCGTCGTCGGCTAGGGAACGCTGAGGGGAGGGATGAATCCTCGATTCTCCGACCTGGGAACACCGATTGCAGTCTAGACCAGTAGCTTCATGACAGCTTTCATCAGAACATTGAAGGGTATGGCGGCGATAACTACCGGAATACATGGGATCAATGCGGCGATCACGAACATATAGACATTGATTAAGCCTACAGGCACGACGCGGATCTCCTCGATGTTATGCGCCACCGCATAGAGCTGATGGGTGGCTGTGAAGTCCGGAACCATCAAGACATTTTCATTCACGCTTTCGGCGCGATCCAGCCACTTCTGTTCAAACTGCTCCCCGACGCTACGCGCAAGGGCGCCATACTTCAGCATGCCCCGGCGTCTCATCCGCATCAGAGTCGGTGTGAAGAAAAAATACGGCGCCACGGATATCAGTAGCGCGGCTGCGATCAGAACAGGCGCCAGGTAGCGATAGGCCAGCACCTTTTGTCCTTCATGAAACACCCGGTTCGCTATTGCGCCAGCCAGCCCAACGCCCAGACAGAAGCTGAAAGGAAGCTGCCCCAGAAGCGACGCCTCCAGAAATCCCAATCCTCCCAGGTGGTCCGGATGGGCCGCGATTAGACGAAGGTTCAGCTGGGTCGTCGATCGCAGGAATCGTGCCCAAATGATTTGCCTCCATATCCATACAAGCGTCAGGTAGACGAGAATTGGATAGCTGATAAACAAGGCCCACGTGCCGGCCAACGAAAAAAACCTGAAGCCGAAGCCGCCTCTCCACCAGTCCAGAAATTCAGATCCCTCCGGGCGAAGGAACTCGCTCAGCCACGCCGCCAAAGCGCACGTGACCAACAGCAACATGACTCGAACAGCGGTGGAGTCCTTGAGCCTCTCATAGGACCTCCACTTCGACTGGAATCTGGACTGCTCGTTGTCGGCAATAAGGGATATCTCGAAATGATGCGCTACCTCGGCATAACGGGCATTTATGGGTCGCTCCCCCAGTATTAACACCGGAATTACGATGAGAAAGCGAGATAGCGAGGCGTAGTCGGTGAGGAACGATAGAAACGCTGCCTGCCCGCGAAATGCTGAAAAGACCGCTAAGGGGACCCACGCTGCCGCGACGGCAATTGCGGCGCGGAGAACCATGGGTGCACTGGCGTCACGAAACAGACCCAGCAACCTCCATGGACGAAGACCGGAAGGAGATTGAGCAGAGTTGGATGGATCGTCCTGACGGGATTTATTGTTGTCTCGCATGCATCGTACCTATCTTGTTATCTCCGTGATACTACTCCCAACTCGTCGGAGTCGAATTGTTCCGACCAGGCGACGATCCGACTCGCAGGATTTCTATGGTGCGCGGGATCGGCCTCCCACAAGTTCCTGTCTCTTCTACTAATACTGCTAGTTCTCTTCCTTCCGTACGGCAAGCTAGACTTACGCCCTACGCTGCCAATATTAGGAACTCGATGGAGAAAGCCTCTCATGAACATCAAGACCTCGAACGCGATTGCATCGGCGTTGCTCTGCGTCCTCGTAGCAACATTTGTTACGGGTTGCGACAACAAGAACGCCAATGGCGCCACTGGCCCTGGCGTAGAGGAGACCAAGGCGATCGCCCAGGAAGGCTTCCTCTACGGTCTGCCAATCGTGATGAACTACGCGGTGATGTACGAATACGCAGTGGACCGTAACTCGGGTTAGTCGCCGTTCAACCAGATCAACAACGAAAGCCCGCGTCTTCACCTACAAGGACACGGCCATTATCACGCCCAATAGCGACACTCCTTATTCGTTTTTGTGGTTGGATCTGCGCGCCGAACCCATTGTGCTATCGGTTCCCGCAGTCGAAAAGTCACGCTACTACGCGGTCATGCTCTGCGACGGCAACACCTTCAACTACGGATACATCGGAAGCCGGTCTACCGGCACTGAGCCCGGCGACTACATGGTCGTCGGGCCCGAGTGGAAGGGTGAAATGCCTGCGGGCATCAAGAAGGTGTTCCATTCCAGCACGCGGTTTTCGCTTACAGTCCTTCGTACTCAGCTCTTCAACCCGGCAGACATGCCCAACGTGGTCAAGATCCAGTCCGGCTACAAGGTGCGGCCACTCTCAACCTTTCTTAAACAACCTGCGCCGCCCGCTGCACCCGCCATCGACTTCCCGAAGGCGAACGCCGAGTTGATCAAGCAAAACTTCTTCTCCTACCTCGACTTTGCCCTGCAATTTGCCCCTCCAAGACCGGAAGAGGTGGCAATTCGTGCGAAGCTGGCAAGCATCGGCGTCGGCCCGGCAAGACGATCGAGATGAAGGACCTCTCGCCCGAGCAGAAAGCGGCCATTGTGGCCGGCATGGAAGGATGGAGAAGCGCAGGTAGAGAAGTTCCTCGCCAGCGGTGGAATGGGCATCAATGGGTGGAAGCCTCTTGCGCATCGTGAATGCCGCGCTCGAGCGAAACCGCGCATCTGGTTCATGACCGCGGTGCACCTTGCTACCCAGCGATCGCGCACCCGGCGTAGAGCCTGGAGATTCAGCTGCTCATCAGTTTTGATCGGCACGAAACGCATCGTCGGCCGCTGCACGGCCTCCGCGATCGCTTCTGCCCCCAGGTAGTCGTTCTTATTTGTCTTGACGTAGGGCTTGACGAATCGAGCCGGCATCAGCCTGACATCATGGCCTTGTCTCGCAGGGCACGAGCGAGGTGGTGCGCGCCTCCACGGGCTTCCGATCCAATCAGGATCCGCTGTCGGTTCGCAGTAAAGACGAGAAGCTGCTTACGAGAGAACTTCCTGCGCAGCACGATCTCGCCTAGTGCGTTCAGCCCAATAACGTGAAAGGTGGTCTTGCTCAGGTCAATGCCGAGTGTTGAGATTTCCATGGTAAGCCTCCTACCCGCCAAGATAATCCTGCTGTAGAACAGGCGGCGGACCATTCCAGTAGACAGAGTATGGAAAGCATGGAAAGCCATAAACCTTAATTTCGAACCCTCAGGTCCGCAAGGGACTTGTAACGGATGTGTCCGGTCCAAAGTGTAACGGATGTTCCGGTACACTCAGACCCATCTCCTTCATGATGGCGAGCTCCGTAGCTCCATTCATTGCAGCCTGAGTAGCCAAGCCGGCGCGCAAGCTGTGACCTGACAGGTAGAAGGGTCGTATCCCGCGCGCTCCGCGGCTCGCTTAACGATGAGACCGATCGAGTCCTTATTCCAGGGATTTTGAACGACTTTGCCATGTCGTGAAACACCACGAAACAGAGGACCTGCCTGCATGCCGGCCGCAGATATCCACTCCGAAAGCGAGCGAACCGGACAGGTGTCAGGATGGGCGCCTTGATTGATAGCGATCCTCCTCCCTGCCTCCTCTTGATCCGTCTTCGAGTGCCGCAAGTTGACAACCAGCCGTCTTCGGTAAAGTGGGCATCTTCGATCGTGAGGCTCGCGGGCTCCGACCTTCGAAAGCCACCCGCATAACCCACGAGCAGGAGTGCGCGATCCCTCATACCAATCAGCCCAACGGGGAGATGATCGACGACCCTTCCGAGATCTTTCATAAGCAATGGAGATCTACACTTCAGAGCAGTGTCGATGGTCCCTCCGGATGCCCTTCAGGGTCTCACTGACGACAGATGACGGGTCGTTGGCGGTGTGTCGAGACCAACAGACTGATGAGCCTTTGTGATCGGGGTCAGGCGGCGGGTGATGGTCCCGGCGGCGCGGCAGGCGGCCAGATCGGTGATGTACAGCGCCACGGTCGCCGGTTCGGCGGAAAAGCGAAGAGTTGATAGGTCTGGCACCAGGCTTCGAAGTGTGCCTAGTCGGATCGGTAGGCGTGAGGGTGGCGGGGCGCCTTGGCGGCCCGGACGAAGTCCTCGGCCCGTTGCACCAGCGCTGTCGTCTCTGCCGTAGGGGACATCACGACGAGTTCGGACATCGGCAGGACCTCCGCGGAAGAGGGATTAGGCTGCAGCCATCTTAACGCCTATCTGGAAGCTAGGGCCGAGACGTGGCATCTGAGAACTTCTGTTCTCAGGACTCAGTCCAAAGGTAACCAAGTCTGAATTCGAAAATGGGGCGCATTAGGTTTCTAGCGGCGGTAAGACCGTGCGGTACGAGGATGATTTCCCGATCACGCTGCCCAAATGGACCCTACAGCGAGAAGGAGAGTCTTGTTTTGTCTTCTGAAAATGCCAGTCGATTCATCAGCTCTATACTCTGACCGTCGAAGGATTGAAGGGTCTGGTGGACTAATGCTTTTTCGTTTCAGTAGCTGAAGGAATGCCGTCCAAATGGAGTGCCCTCGTGCATTCGTGAGAACCCTGAGCCGCTCCCTGTACTTATCGTTCCGGGTTTCCTTGCCTCATGAAACCGCTGCATAACCAGCTTTTTGTAATCCTGCCCTTCTCTTTGCACACGCATTATTTCCGGACCGGGGATTCGAGGATTTACGTGATGACTAAGCATCTGCATCACAGGCTCAAGTCGTCCTTCGGGAAGTTGCTCGACAAGAAGCTTTAGTTCGTTTCTGGTCGCTATAATCCCGTCAGCATATCGCAGGGACTGCAACGGAGCAAAGGCGCGAGTTGGCAGCAGCAAGATGCCCTATGACTACCCGGCGTGAAAAGCGAACTTGCCGATAACGAGACTTTGCAGGAGGTTCGGAGTTAACATTCCGAGAAGCCCGTTATAGGGCGTTGTGAATGTTGTTTTATAGCTCTACTCCTCCCGACTACTCGTTGCTCAAACCAGTTCGGGAGCGGTTTGCTGCCAGCCTTCAATGAACGACATGCGAGGATGTCCCAATGAGAATTTGGACGGCAAAGTCGCTGTCGTCACCTGTGGAACCTTCGGCGTTGGCCGCGAAATCGCAAGCGCGCTCGCTCAATACGGGGCGCGGGTGGCCTGCACGCGAGCCAGCGCTTGCTGCAGCCGCGCTTCATCCAACCTACCCAGCAGCTTGATAGCGAAAACACTGGTGAATGGCGTGCGCCCTTCGTGGTACATCGTTCGTTCCAGCAACAGCAGTGGCCGCGAACGCCTGCTACTCTGCGCTGAGCGTCTGCCGCAACCGAAGCACCGCGAACCTCATCTGCATGCTCCGCGTACTTTCATGACACCTCGACACGCGCCGATGATGCGCCGGCGGGTATCGTTGCCGGCGTCTCCAGCTTCGTTAAGCAGGCAAGCAGCGTGGCTGTGACCTGCTCCTTGATCTGCAGCGCCTGCGCGTAAGGCAGCGAAGACTCATCGGAAGCGAGCGAGAAATGGAACTGGCCGGCAAAGCTGTAGATCACGATCAGATTGGCAGGAGTTGGCGCCATCATTGCCGAAATATCGCAGATTTCCTGCAGACGAAAATCACGATAATTTTGTGCCAGGTCCAGTTTCCCCACATAGCTCAACGAAACCTGCCGGCCCGCGCGCTGGGATTGCGCGTAAACGACCATCCGGTCGTACGCGTCATGCATATGTTCCATCCCCAGAAAATTGTCGTAGACCGTGGAGTCCAGCCGATCGATCTTGCGGTCCATGTCGGTCTTGAACGCGCGCGCCAGCGTCCAGAAATCGGAAGTGACCGGATCGACGCCGCGCAGCTTGCGCAGCGACAGAGTGATGGTCGGCGCGATCGCGAATAGGCTGTCGGTCCGGAGGTCCGGCAAGAATCGCCTGATATCCACCGGTGCTTCGAATTTTTCGAGGTGTCTCCCGCCGCACACGACGCGAAACGCCAGCATGAAGGCCACGCCAAGTGCGGCAAAGACGCTAGTCCCTTCGGCCTTGGAGCGCGCGACCAGCAACTGAGAAGCCTGCTCGTCCAGTGTCCAGAGACTTCGGTAGATCTTGCCATAGGTCCACGGCGGACGGGGTCGTGCAAACCGCAGCATCCGCTTCACTACAGCGGCCTTCCAGCGGATGCGTCGCTGCAGGCCGCGGTCAGCCCACAGCCTGGCGGGAAAGATCTCCTCGATGGCGTTGAGAGAGGTGGGAGTGCCGATGTCGGCATCGGGCCGGTCGCACAGCAGCAGTATCTCGTGCAACAGCGTCAGTAGCGATCGCCCGTCACAAATAGCATGACTGCAAACCAGCAGCAATTCGCTCTCGGTCTCGCCACGCAGCCAGATCAACCGGGCCAGCGGCTGGCGGCTGCCGTCGAACCGCTGCAGCGATTCGTGCATGGAAACTTCGAACCAGTCATCGTCGTTTCGACGCTCGGCGATTCGCAGCGGAATCGGTGTCGGCCGGTCCTGCATCACGAAGCCGGGCCGGTTTGACTCCTGGACAATCAGGCAGCGCAGTACCGAGTGCTTGGCCTGCACCCGCGCCAGCGCTTGCTGCATCCTCTGCTCGGCGATACAGCCACGGATGCGGGCCGTTACCATCACATTCACATGGAAGCCCCCGTTTAGGTACATCGCGCGCTCGTACATCGCCAGCGGTCGTTTCATGGCTTCACTCCCATGTCCTCATTTCTCGTTGCTGGCATGCTGTCGCGTTACCCTTAATGCCAATGCCTGCCGAAGGGCACAGCGGCACGCCATCGGAACAATCGGCCCGAACCCGTTATAGTGAAGGCGCAACCAGCGCGTGCGTCGTGAGGCAGACTTGGGCATGGTGGGGTGAGTAAATCAAGGCAGGTCAGGAGTTGCAACTCGGCGAATGAATCCTGAACGGGATAATCACACGAGCTATCACGGGAACTAATCCCCTAAAAGTTGTAGAGCTTAATTGTGCAGATTGTGGTTGCGTCTCGGAGATGTCGAACTCTCTGAGAGACCCGTAACGTCCTTTTCATTTGCATGAAACTAAAGATAGTCATCACCCTTCTCGGGCTGAAAACCACCATCTGATGTAAAACGGGGTTATCGGCAACTTCGATGGTTGAACTTGCCGAAATCGAGACTTTGCAGGAACATGGTATCCACGCGCTCTCCGTGGGTTGGAAATTAGAGCTTTGCAAGACGCTCAGCCAGACTGCCAGATTTAGGAATAACGCCGCTGGTGCCAGTTCCAGGCGCTCGCGATAATTTTGTCCAGTTCAGCAAACTGCGGCTCCCACCCCAACTCCAATCTAATCTTTTCGGAACTGGCCACCAGCGCCGCCGGATCACCCGCCCGCCGCCCACATTCTTCAACAAGGATAGGCCTTCCCGTGACCCGCCGCACCGAATCGATCACCTCCAGCACGGTAAAACCCTGCCCATTGCCAATGTTGTAAATAAGTCGGATCTTCTCCTTAAGCGCCCCCAATGCGAGCATATGAGCTTCGGCCAAATCCCGCACATGAACATAATCCCGAACACAGGTCCCATCCTTCGTCGGATAGTCGTGCCCAAAGATCTTGATGCTGGCCCGCCGCCCCAAAGCCACATCCAGGATCAGCGGAATCAGATGCGACTCCGGCTCATGCGCCTCCCCATACCCCTCAATCGCCCCCGCCACATTGAAGTACCGCAAGCTCGCATACTGAAACCCGTGCGAGACATTCATCCACCCAAGCATCTGCTCCACCAGCAATTTACTCTCCCCATAGGGATTAGTTGGCTTCAGGTTTGTATCCTCCAGTATCGGAGTCGTCTCCGGCTCCCCATAGCAGGCCGCCGTCGAGCTGAAGACCATCCGGTCATGCCCGGCGGCCAGCATCGCCTCCACTAAACTCAAGGTTGCGGCTGTATTATTCCGAAAATAAATCTCCGGGCGCTTCATACTCTCCGCGACCTCGATCCGCCCGGCAAAATGCATCACCGCATCGAACCGCCCAGCCTCGAGCGTATTCTCCAGCAGCGCCCGGTCGGCCAGATCCCCCTCCACAAACTCCGCTCCCTTAGCCACTGGCAATCGGTTGCTATGAGAGAGGTTGTCGAACACGGTGGCAGAATGGCCAGCTGCGAGCAACAACCGGCTCACCGTACCGCCGATAAAGCCCGCTCCACCCGTTACGAGAATCTTCATGAAGTCACTCTCCCAGGCGCTCTTGCTGGATACCTTAAATGACCCAGTATCAATTCATACGGTTACGGCAGTATACTTGGCCACCGGACTTAGCCTGCACGCGTCCAAGCGCGTGGGAGACTCGATAAGGGACACCGAACCAGCACAGTGATTGCGGCGACTGGCCAAAAAAAAAGCTGTTGACCAGATTCAGATATCAGCGTAATCCATAGCGGAGCAGGAGATGGGCCGGTGGAAATGACGGTTCCGACGCTCCGACGACGAGCAGAATATGAAATCATCTCCCCAAGCAGCCGTTCCGTCTGCCCTTGCTGCAAGAGCAGACTCCACGGGCCAATTTACCAACGCGTCGGGCGCCGAGCGCGTGAGCGTGATCATTCCGGCATACAATGTGGCTCCATATATTGCCGAGACCCTCAAGTCCGTCTTTGCGCAGACGAAGTCCGCTTTCGAGGTGATCGTTGTCAACGACGGCTCCCCTGATACGGCGGAGTTGGAGGAGTTGCTGCAACCCTTCAGTGACCGCATTGTGTATCTCAAGCAGGAGAACCGCGGGCTTTCCGGAGCGCGCAATACGGGGATCCGTGCAGCCACCGGGGATCTGATCGCACTACTTGACGGAGACGATCTTTGGATGCCTCGGTATCTCGAGACGCAGACACAATTTCTTCGAAGCCACCCCGAGTACGATCTGGTGTACTGCAACGCGCGGTTCTTCGGCGACTCAGCGTACGAAGGCAGGCGATTCATGGAGGTCTGTCCGTCCCGAGGCGAGGTAACACCGACAGCGATTATTTCCCAGAAATGCTGCGTATTTGTGTCCGTCACAGCGCGTGCTGAGGCACTGCGGGAGCTCGGCTTCGACGAATCGCTCCGATCCTGCGAGGACTTCGATTGCTGGCTTCGGCTCACTTCTTCGGGGCGGAGAATCGGATATCATCGGCAGATTCTTGTGCAATCTCGAAAGCGCGACGCGAGCCTCTCAGCAGACCCGACATGGATGGCGGAGTGGCATCTGAAGGTTCTGAAAAAGGCTAGTGCTCATTGGCCGAAGAATTCGAACGAAGCCAGTCTGCTCGAGAGGGCAACTGTGCAGAAGACCGCGGAACTCGCGATTTTACGCGGCAAACAGCGGCTGCGTACGGGAGATGTGAACTCAGCGGTGATCGAGTTCGCCGAGGCCAGGCGCTATTACGGGAGTGTCAAAGTGACCGCGCTCATCCTGCTGTTGCGGCTTGTGCCTGGATTGATGCGGTACTTGTTCCGGTTGCGAGGCATACTGCTACCCCGGCATAAGGAGAGCACGACGCGATGAATGGACGGATACCAGCTACTTTGTACGGTTATCGACACTCTGGACTCTAGTCTTTGCCAGAACGGCGTCAACGGCTTTAAGCCGATCGAGCATCTTCCGGTCGCGAGATTGCAGACCATTACCGGAAGAGCTACTGACGAATTCGGGACTCAGATCGTAGAAGAACGGTCTATCGGCGGGATCCGGTTCAAGAATCGGGATGGCGGACATTAGGGAACCGAGCTTTCGGATAAAAATCAGCGCGGCGAAACTGAGTCCGCGGCCGAAGTCGGTTCGGAACAGACGGCCGAGTTCTTGCAGCAGGAGCCTCCGATGCCCTGCGCCAAGGAGCCTTCCCAATGCATATTCCGAAATCGCGGCACGTGCGCCTCGAGCCGCCCAGTCCGGCAATTCAGGGCACAAGTCTGTGTGACGCGCGACGGTTGCAATCGCTCCAAGTGCCATTGCCAGGCTGTTGCTCGACATATTGCCGGGATACTGACGGTAGCCGACCAGATAAAGCCCGATCGCAGTGATCGCATATTTAGCGGCAATCCTGAGTTCGAAATCGAGATCTTCGCATCCCCCAATCCCACCGGCTGCCCATGCAGGATCAAATCCTCCCGCTGCAATGGCGGCTTCACGGCGCACCAATATCGAACTGCCGTTCCCCACCGGTTTGGCGTACAGGTGGCGCGCGAAGCAATATCCGCTGAGTACAACCCGACCTCCACTTCCCGTAACGCGATCCTCCGTATCGATGGTGCGCGTCAGCGTGTAGACGGCGGCAGGCTGATCATCGCCGCTTCCACGACTCATCGCGGCGACCTGCAGCTCGATCTTTGTCGGGTGCCAGAGGTCATCGGCGTCGAGAAAGGCGACGAATTCGCCGTTAGCCTCAGCAATCCCGATATTCCGGGCTTTGG
This sequence comes from Edaphobacter sp., assembly GCA_025462755.1. Classification (GTDB taxonomy): domain Bacteria; phylum Acidobacteriota; class Terriglobia; order Terriglobales; family Acidobacteriaceae; genus Edaphobacter. The sequence goes on along the minus strand of JAOAPF010000212.1, from coordinate 3,639 downwards.
CGACTCCGCCATTCGGCACACTGATGATTCGAACCCGATCATCCGTGGTGGCAGCCGCCTCTGCAATTGCTCTGGTCTTGTCGGTCGAGCCATCGTCGACGACGATAACTTCGAGATTGCTGTGGGTCTGGCGGAACGCGGAGCGCAGTGTGCGCTCGAGGAACGGTTCGGCATTATAAGCTGGAATAACGACGCTCGTCAGCGGTTGTTTCTTCATGGTTTCGCTCTTCAGGTACGGGCAGACGCTGAATGGGGTTGTTATACACGCGCTCCATGCGACTGGCGATCGAAAAACGTTTCCTCTGCGACGCCATTTCGACGTTTGGTTCAGGAGACCGGGAGGCTGCTTCCACCTGACCGAACTCATCGGGCTGAAGAGGGGGCGGGCGAGCGCGCCGGCATCGGATTGACGCGAGTGTCGTCCTCCTATCCACTGGAATTCATTCTGTGTCGCCTGGGATTCCGGCCTCCAGGGTGCGATAGCTGAAGACTGAGGAAAGCGGACCAGTCTCTACGACCCGGCCTCGGTTGAGCACGACCGCGTCGTCGCAGAAGGCGATCGTGCTTGGTCTATGGCTGATGACGATGATTGTCATTGATTCAGGCAAGTTTTGCAGGGCCTCGATGATACCGGTCTCGGTCTCATGATCGATGGCGTTGGTGGCTTCGTCGAGTATTAGGATGTCGGGCTCGCGAGCGAGTGCTCGAGCGATGCCAATGCGCTGCCTCTCGCCGGCCGATAAGCTCAACCCGCGAGGGCCGACCAAGGTCTCCAACCCTTGAGGTAGATCATTCACGAAGCCGGCACCCGCGGACCGTGCCGCTCGTTCCATCTTTGTTCGCTCGGTGTTCGGTCGGCCATAGGAGATGTTTTCGGCAATTGTTCCGTCGATGAGGTCAATATCCTGGCCGGCGATGGCGATCGCGTTCAACCAGTCGGAGATTTTAATTCGTGACAGCGGTTGACCGTCGACTTTGATCGTCCCTGAGACCGGCTCCAGAAGCCGGCAAATGAGGTTTATCACCGTGGACTTACCGACGCCTGAGGCGCCGATCAGGGCGGTAGACCGACCGTGGCGCAATTCGAAGCTCGCATCCATCAGCACCGGCTCGCCCCGGTCCCCGTATTCGAAGGTGACCTTGTCAAACTCTATCGCGTTGCGCAACCCGGTGAAGGCTAGCTCGCCTCTTGGCGCGGGCGGGTTGTCTCTCATCTTCAGGAGCCATTCGACCTCGTTGAAAGAACCGGCGGCCGCAGCCAGCGAAGCCGCTGATTGTTCCAGAAGACGTAAATGCGGTTGCACGCGATTCATTAGCACAAGAAAGGCCGCCAACACAGGCAGAGACACGCCCGTGAACACCGCGGTCAGCAGTACTACCAAAAAAAGGACACCGTGCATCGCTTCGAGCAGCGGTCCCTGCGTGCTGTAGACGAGCGCCCCTTTCAGGATGGAACGGCGGACACCATCGGAGACGGTTTCGAATCGACTATGCTCCGCCCGCTGAGAGTGAAAGAGTCGAATGATGCGTGCCCCGAAGATCGTGAATAACATTTGATCGGCGAGCAGCTGGTTTGCCGAAACTGTCGCGTTGCTGAGCTCCCGAATCCTGGCATCGGTTCGCTGTTGGACCCAGCGCGCGATAAGGCCGCCGGCGAGCACAATGAGCGATAGTCGCCAACTCACGAGCAGCAGCAGAACGCTGAAGACGAGAATCGCCGCGATCGCCGCGATGCGATTAAGCAGAATGCGTATGGCATCAGAGGCTTTCCACGACTCGGTGGCGAGAATGTTTATCAGCCGCGCGGGTTCCTGAACAAGGAAAAAGGAATATCCGACGCTGTGAAGGCTGTCGGACAGCGCACAACGGATGTCCTGGCCAACGCGACCTTCCACCCACGCCGCAAACGTGTTCGCCAGAACCTGAAATATACTCTTGAGCACAACGAAGGCAAAGATTACCGAACTGACGATTAACAATCGTTCGTTTCGGCTGTAACCTTCGGCGAAGCGCTGGATCAACCCCAAAGCACCTCCGCTGCTCGCGGCCGAGAAGCTAGCAGTGAAGGTTGAGAGGAGAGGGATAAGAAGGCTTACACCAACGCCTTCGAGCAGGCCGATCGCTAACGCTAAGAATGTGACAACGAAAGCTGTCCACAAGTAGCGACGTGAACGCGTAGCGAGGTTCGAGTTCGACCCGAAGAAATTCAGCGGCTTCATTTTGCAAACCATCGCCTCCGCGCTTTGAATTTGTGTAGAGCGGATTTTTGCACAGTGTAGCGGAATTAGCTAATATCGTCGCGAGTATAAATGCATGCCCAAAATGGGGGAGGGTTGCATGGGACTCGCCAGCAAAGCCGAACTATGTGGAACCGTCGATGTCCCGAAGGAGGACGAGAGCGTCGCGGTGGTGGTCACCACGTATAACGACGCAGCTTTTCTGCGTGAGGCGATATCGAGCGTCATCGGTCAGAAGCGTCCTGCAGACGAGGTGATCGTGGTCGACGATGGTTCAGACTTGAGTCCAGCGCCGGTATTCGCAGACTTTCCGGAAGTCAGGCTGCTTCGGAAGAGCAATGGCGGTCTTTCAAGCGCGCGCAACGCAGGCCTGCATTTCGCCAGTTCTCGCTATATCAGCTTTCTCGACGCTGATGACAGATTAGAGCCTAACGCAATTGAAACGGGCCTCGCTTGCTTTGCCCGACAGCCTGAGGCGGCGATGGTCTATGGCGGCCACCGGCGAATCCAGGCGGATGGAACGCCGCTCAGCGTCGACCTGTTCCAACCTGTTGGCGAGGACCCGTACGCCGACCTGCTTACCGGTAACCGCATCGGTATGCATGCGACTGCCCTATACCGCCGTGACGTTCTTCTTGCGCTGGGTGGCTTCGACGAAGGGCTGCGCAGGTGCGAAGATTACGATCTTTACCTTCGTCTCGCGCTCAGCTATCCGATCGCGTCACATCCTGAAATCATCGCCGAGTATCGATGGCACGGAGGCAATGTGTCTAAGGACAGGGGGAAGATGCTGCGGACGGTGCTTGCTGTTCTCGATCGGCATCGCGGGAAAACTCGAGCGCATCGCAAGGCCTGGCGTGCAGGGCGGCGTAATTGGAAAGATTGGTACGAAACGGGACAGCTAACGCAATGGAACGGAGAGGAGGCGCCGGTCGCGAAGACGGGAATGTTACGGAGGGTAGCGGGTTTTGTGGAGAGACGTACGACTGGTCGTCTGCGGAACAGCCGGCTGTATGGTCTGCTGTCTCGCGGCGGCGGCACATGGCCACCACCGGTGGGGTCGGTCGATTTTGGCCAATTGGGAACTACGACACCGATCAGTCTCGACTTCGGATGGGACCGAGGGACACCTATTGATCGGTACTATATTGAGAGCTTTCTTGCTGACAGGATTGCGGATATCAGGGGACGTGTGCTGGAGGTCGGGGACGACGCCTATAGTCGACGCTACGGTGGATCCAAGATCACCAGGCAGGATGTGCTTCACCTCGATGCGAAACATCCGAACGCCAGCCTGGCCGGTGATTTGACACAACCCGATGTGCTCCCCGACGATGCATTTGATTGCATCCTTCTGACTCAGACGCTCCAATTGATCTTCGACCTCGAGCAAGCTGCTAGG
>JAOAPF010000206.1 GCA_025462755.1 Edaphobacter sp. | reverse complement strand
TGTGGCAGTATCGAGAGTTGTTGTTCTTCCTAACTTGGCGCGATATCAAGGTTCGATACAAACAGACGGCGTTAGGGGCTGCGTGGGCAGTAATTCAACCACTTTTTACTATGCTGGTGTTTACGCTTTTCTTTGGACGGCTGGCAAAGGTTCCGTCCGACGGAATTCCTTATCCTTTGTTTAGCTATACCGCACTTCTACCCTGGCAATTGTTCGCTTATGCGCTCACTGAATCTAGCAACAGTGTGGTTGCGAACGAGCGTCTTATTACGAAGGTCTATTTTCCTAGGCTAGTCGTACCACTGGCCAGCATCCTCGCCGGCTTGGTCGACTTTGTTATTGCCTTTACCCTTGTAATCGGGATGATGGTCTGGTACGGAGTGAAACCCACTTGGGCGGTCGTGACCCTGCCACTTTTCATCATATTTGCCGTCGCCACTGCTTTTGGGGTGGGCTTGTGGCTTTCTGCGCTGAACGTTCAATACCGCGACGTCCGATACACCTTGAATTTTATCGTGCAGTTTTGGTTGTTTGCTTCGCCGGTTGCCTATTCCAGCACCCTCGTTCCAGTGCGGTGGAGACCCTTGTATGGCCTCAACCCCATGGCTGGCGTCATCGAGGGTTTTCGTTGGGCGCTGTTAGGTAAGGCGCAACCTCCCGGCACTATGCTCTTGGTTTCAGTGGGCGTAGTGGCGATCGTTTTGATCGGAGGCCTGTATTACTATCGTCGCATGGAAAAGACTTTCGCGGATGTGGTTTAGACAAACCAATGACTGATGTGGCAATTCGCTGCGAGGGGCTCGCAAAGCAGTATCAAATTGGGGAACGGGAGTCTTATAAGGCGATTCGTGATGTAATCACGGAGATCGTCGCTTCGCCTCTTCGCCGCCTGCGCTCCGTTCTGGAGCATTCCTCGAACGGCAGCGCCACTGCCGAGACACCGAACATCTGGGCGCTGAAAGATGTTTCTTTCGAAATCCAGCGAGGAGAAGTGGTCGGCATCATCGGCCGCAACGGCGCCGGCAAGAGCACACTGCTCAAAATTCTCTCACGCATCACCGATCCTACCCAAGGCCATGTGGACATCTGGGGGCGAGTTGGCTCACTACTCGAGGTTGGAACTGGTTTCCACCCCGAACTTACAGGGCGCGACAACATCTTCCTGAACGGTGCAATCCTGGGGATGAGAAGATTTGAGATTGCGCGCAAGTTCGATGAAATCGTGGCCTTTGCCGAGGTGGAGAACTTTATCGATACCCCGGTTAAGCGGTACTCGAGTGGCATGTACATGCGTCTTGCGTTTGCGGTTGCGGCGCACCTCGAAACGGAGATCCTCGCAGTTGACGAAATCCTTGCTGTGGGTGACGCCCCGTTCCAGAAGAAGTGCCTGGGGAAGATGGGCGAGGTGACATCTATGGGGCGCACGGTTCTGTTCGTCAGCCACAACATGAATGCGATCGAGCAGCTTTGCAAGCGAGTCATTCTGCTCGAATCAGGATGCGTAAACATCGACTCAAGCGATGTCCGAGCGGCTGTCACCAACTATATTTCCGGAGCGGCAGGAGCAACGCACGCTTCGGTGTGGGCAAACGAGAATAACAGCTACCAGAACCCATATTTCAGGCCCATTCGATTGGCGATTGTTGATGACGAGGGTAAGGATATCCGCATGCCGATCCGGAACGACGATGATGTATGGGTGGAAATCACGGGCGAAGTTGAGACCGCAGACCCTGCGTTGACTATCGGTTACGGCATTTTTGATGAGAGAGGGCAATTGCTGTATTGGACCTACCAGACCGATCAGCCTCAAGTCGATTGGCCCGTAATCAAACCCGGAATCGTCCACCTTAAAAGCAAGTTTCCGAACCGTATCCTAAATGAAGGGAATTTTCGGCTGGAATTTCTTGCCAGCCTGCACTTTAGAACCTGGGTGCTAGAACCAGGGGCCGGATCCCCCCACATTGTCCTGAGCATACAGGGCGGATTGAGCGAGTCACCCTATTGGATGGCGAAACGCCCGGGATTACTTGCACCTGTGATTAGTTGGCAGGAAATCAGCGAAAAAGTACCTGCAAAGGACGGTTAGCGCCTCTGTCTAGAGTCACGCTTCTGGTCGAATTCAGCCCAGCTTTCCATGAAGCCGAGTGATATCATGCTTGACTTCAATTACGTGGTTGGACACCCTCAACGATTCGGAGTGTCAACCGCTCCACGCGCAGTGGAGCCGCCCGAGTAATGGGCATCTAACCAAAACAGTGGCACTCAGGTTAGTGTCGGTAGAAGCTGCTTCAGGATCTCTCCGCTATCCCGAAGAGCAAATGAACCCTCGAATCGCCCGTGAAGCGATCTTTCGCGCGTCGATGAAACTCTGGCATTAATTCTATTGAATAAATATCGGAGAAGTACCTTCTTGTGGCTGCAATGCCGTCACCCAAAAATGTTCCGGTTTCCACAAGGACATCCAACTGAAACCTCCTGCATACTCCCTTATTGTCGCGTGCTTAGCTTCGGGCGGAGGTGGAAGTGGGCCTCCTTTCGTCTTTCATTCCCTAATTTTATGCCACCGGCTCAGATATGACCGGGAAAAATTCAGCGCCCGATACGGCTTAGTGGTGCTTACGAATTGCCAGTATTTTCCCATGAGTTCAGTATGACGAGCCTGTACACCTGAGCATCTCAGACCCACCTTAGGTTCTGACCAAAAAAAGCTGCGCAGCCTGCAATCCTCGATCGCTGGCGTCGCATTCATGATTAAGTTTTTATTCAAACATTGTCGCGTATCGGTGAGAATTCGCACAAGTGCAACTCGTGTAATATCCGAGTGGTCGATGTAAGATACTGCGACTACTTTGGCAACCGATGCACTCAACCTCGCGTGCTTTTGGGTGCACATCAAGTGGTTCTATTAGGTGCGAGTTATGGTTGGAAGCGGGACGCGGGAGATAGTGGCGACCTCTACGGTTGCTGTACTGGCCATGCTGGTGTTCGGCCTGCCTCGAGAGGTTGGCGGGGATGGTAGGCCCAAAGGCTTACCGACAAAATCCGCTCTCGACTCGAAGAGCCACAACAACGCTGCTATTCAGACCAAGCCAGTTCTTGAAGTGCGGGATGTACCTGGAGTTGATTGCACTGGCGCGACAGACAGTGCCGACGCGCTTAATGCGCTTACCGGACATTTCCCCAGGACGGACAACACAATTTCAGGAAGAACTCTCGCCTTTGACGGCTGCCCGTCCATCAAGCTGAGCAATACTTGGCTGATCAAGAATCACGCTGGATTCATCATTGACGGATTCACTCGCAGCGGTGCGGCAAGCAAGGGCATTCTCATCACGTGGGATGGGCCGGCTTCTGGCGTGATGATCGATATGGAATATGTTGACGGATTTATCGTTCGGGGGCTCAACATCCAAGGGGCTGCGAAGGGCGGTGTAGGAATTCAAGTTGACAAGAATGGTGCGGGCGGCATCTGGAATACGACTGACGGAATCTTCGCCAACAACACCTATCAGGGGGCGAGCCGAAATTGGATTGGCATCTCGATCTCTCCAGTATCTGGCGACAACGTCGAAGACATGCGGGTGGAAGACTCTGCGTTCTATTGCAATGCTCCTGCCAGCACAACCGCGGGGGTTGGTGTGATGATTGGCGACTCGGCCAACGCAAAGAATGAAATCATCAAGCACATCTATGTGACCAACTGCTGGTATGGAGTTTGGAAAAAAAATGGATCGTTTCAGGTTAGGGAGAGTGAATTTACGGGAAATGGCGGGACGTGTGGTAGTGGCGGCGGAGCCGACATCCGAGATGACGTCAATAGCGACGTAGACATAATTGATGGCAATCTTGACGAGAACAGCACACAGGGCCTCAACGAGGGAGATGATCGTGGCGGCGGATACAGCCATCCAGTCATTGTGAGGGGAAACCATGCTGCACCCGCTGGTTGCGCAAACCTCGCCAAATACTGGTACAACACCGCTGCGGGAACCATTTGGATATTCGAGGGGGACTCATGGGATGCTGACCCGCGTCTCTTAAAAGTCATTGGGACAAGCCACAACGGGTCGGGCACAATCTACACTCGAGGCTTGATCTATCCCAATTCTAAGTTCATCCCGTGGTGGACAAACAACTCCACAGCCATTGCCGACGATCTTAAGATCATGGACGACAAGCTGATGGTGTATGCTGCGAAATCGTCCGCCATTCCGTCAGTGGGCAACAACTACCCCTCCCCATATCTCGTTCTGCGAGGATACCTGAACGGCTCTACTTCTACTCCTGACGATTTTGCATTACAAGACATTCCTGCCTCCGGAGGCAGCACCGGTGGCGGGACATTCCTGATTAAACATCAGCAGGGCGCAACCGGGACGGAGATGTTTGGATGGGACGGATCGTATCCAGGGATCAATATTGACATGATTCCAACTCCCTCTGCGCCCGCGGTGGGGAATGTTGGCTCAAATGGGACTTCTCGTTACGTATATGCCGTAGTCGCCTTCGGTCCCTCTGGAAACACGGCAGGCAGTTCAACGTCAACTACATCAACAGGCGCCGCCACGCTATCGAGCACAAATTACAATCAACTGCAATGGTATCCTGTGGCAGGAGCAACCAAATACTGCGTGTGGAGAACAGCTTCCAGCGGATCCCCTTCAAGCACCGGCAATATCGGCTGCATTTCTTCGCTTCAGGTAAAGAACCAAGGGTCCGCAGTGGTTTCCTTCAACTACACAACTAATATGGGCGGGGTAACAAATCCATACCGCTTCAATGACATTGGGCTGGCAGCAGATTCATCCAGCCTGCCGAGATCCAATACGACCGGAGCTCTATCTCTTCCGGGTCAGATTACGTCTACGCTGCCGACTGGAATCGCTCCGCTCTCAATCGCCAGTAGCACGCCCGTATCTAATCTGACTTTGACTGCTCATCCACAGGTGTATGACGCGGGAGTGTTTACGACCGCCGAGAAAATATACGTCAACAGCCAAGCCCTCAACGAAGGAGCGGCCGTGCATACCTTCGCTACCGGCTTCAGGTTCATTAGCAGTCGCACGTTCGGTTGTATCTGCACCGACCAGACTGCGGCGAATGCATGCAGAGCGGTCCCAGCCTCGGCAACCGAAGTGACGCTGGCGGGCACAGGGTCAGACATTCTGTGGCTGCAGTGTACGGGGCACTGAGTGCGGGAGCCGCTACGAAATTCTGGATGTTATGATCTAATACAAGAGTTCCGATGAGCACGTCTTTCCGCCAAGCAATCCTCAAATCATTGCGCCTCTTGGGAGTGAGATCGTTCATGGCACAAAGCGGTTTGGGGTACCCGTTTCTGTGTCACGTTGGTGACTTCTCGGGTGAAGTCCCCTTTTACAATATGGACCATTCGCGCGCCGAAATTCGGTTGATGGCAGAGTGGTGCCGACGGCATCCGAATTCATTAGTTTTTGATATAGGGGCAAATGTCGGGTTCGTG
>JAOAPF010000185.1 GCA_025462755.1 Edaphobacter sp. | reverse complement strand
CGCGAACTCCTCTCCAAGCGCATTGCTGCTTTGACTCGTAAGTGTTATGCGGTATTAGCTAAGATTTCTCTCAGTTATTCCCCACTCGGAGGTAGATAATTCACGTGTTACTCACCCGTGCGCCACTGTACTCAGGGATTGCTCCCCTTTCTCGTGCGACTTGCATGTGTTAGGCACGCCGCCAGCGTTGATTCTGAGCCAGGATCAAACTCTCGTTTAATCTTGGTTTGCTCGCCATCCAACGACAGGGGTCGGGATGGATCGAGCGCCCCCGGTGCTCGAAAGACCGGAGGTTTATAACTAGTGAGAATGACTAAACCAAATTTCGTATCATCTCACGACTGGCACGTTCAACTATGTTGTCAAAGATCCGAACTGCATCCACCTAAGCGGGCAGCTTTGGATCAAGGACGAAATCGGCATAAGCCAGATTTGTGTCCTCGAACTTGATGCGCTGTTGATCGTCTGTATTTGCTGCTTACTCGGACCCCTCGTTCTACTTCTTTGCGGCTTGATTTCAGCCTGTCGGGGATCACTTCAGCAACGGGTGACGTTTTAGCGAACTTTTCAAGATTATCAATCTTCATCCCGATTGTCAAACTATTTCTCGTTTTATTTCGTTTTAACTGAGCCCCTTTGCTCAATAAAAGCGAAATAACAACTCGAAGCCTGACGTTCATTCGCACAGCGCAAAATGTCAAAACATCGTGACGCTCGATAAACGAGCGCGAAGCACTTGGCTCCTAAAGAATCTCAATCGAGAATCTCAAATCAATTGCAGTGGCTTGGGTTTGGATTGCTGGTGGCCCCGAGGGCTTCGACCGCGATCAAACGCTTGGACTGCGCTCCATCATCCCTTTACGAACCGCCCTATGCTGTCAAGGCCAAGGTGAGAAGCAGTGTTTCCTTGCTACTCACTAAGAATACCGTGCTTTTCACTTGCGTGCAAGCCGCATATCTCTTTTTGCGACTTTCTGAGAGTATCAGCGACTCCATCACAGCGCAACCTTTGGTCTGTTGATAATCCATTGTTTCTGTAGAAAACTCGCCTCCAACCGGCGCTAGAATCAAATCCACTATGGAAGCCAATGAAGTTCAGGAATTTGCAAAGCAGATGAAGGAGTCCGGCGAAGGGGGAGAATCCCTCAGGAGTATCTCGCTGGGGATCTCTATTCTGGCGGTTTTGGTGGCCATGGTCACTGTTCTTGGCCATCGGAGCCATACCGAGGCCGTTCTGATGCAGTCGAAGGCAGGCGACCAGTGGAATGAATACCAAGCCAAGAAGATCCGCATGGATAATCTCTCAGTCGATGTTGATCTGCTTGCCTTGCAGCCCAGCAAGGACGCTTCCGCGGTTGCGGCTAAGACCAAGGAATACCAGGCACATATCGAGAAGTGGAAGGCGGATCTGGCCGAAGAGCAGGAAAAAGCTCGGGAATTTGAGCGGGAGGTGACCCGCGCCGAGGCTAAGGCCGCCCGCTACGATCTCGGGGAGGCCCTCCTGCAGATCGCGGTTGTGCTATGTTCCATCACGCTTTTTACGCGTAGACGCGCCTACTTCCTGCTTGGCTTATCACTCGGAATCGCAGGCATCATCGTCGCGGCCTCTGCACTCTTGGTCTCCTGAAACGATCTACCAGACTTGACAAACCATTGGCCAAAGCCCCCGGGCTCCTTCCCTTGGGCAAATCTAACCACTTAGGGGTGCGACCAAGTACAAGCCTAAAGCTATGGGTTGGAAGACTTTACGCAACATCGCAGGGGAGGGGGGGATGAACACCAAGGACCTCGCCCTGGGTGCCCCCATGACCCCCGAAGGTATCGTGGGTTAGTCACTTTCGCTCCTGCCCGTCCAACACGTCCGTTCCCGCCCCTAGTTGGGGTGCGAATTGAGGAGGCGTGCCAGAGTATAGGCAGCGGCTGCGGCGGCTCCTCCAATGGTGACCGTCTGGAGGGCGCTGCGTAACCAGCCAGTGCCTACCAGTCTCCCTTTGAGCGCTCCAAAGATGGCCAGTGCCAACAGGGTGATCAACACCGAGAGTTTGAGCGCGGTGAGGTTGGCTTCGGGGGTCGCGGGAACCAGCATATAGGGCAGCAGAGGGATGAGACCGCCGGCGATGTAGGATGCCGCGATCGTAAGGGCAGAGCGGTGGGCGCGGTTGCGGGCGGGCTCTTCGAGGCCAAGCTCAAAGCGCATCATGAAGTCGACCCAGGCGGCTGGGTTTCGCTTGAGCGCGTGGACGACGGGCATGGCGCTCGAGCGGTCGACCGAGTAGTGCTCGAAGATCTCGTAAATCTCCTCTTCCTCGTCGCGTGTCCGTTCGATGATCTCGCGCTCTTCCCGGATCTTTTCCGACGCGTAGTGCTCGGCGTCCCCCTTAGCGGCAAGATACCCGCCGAGGCCCATGGCGATCGACCCCGCAGCTATCTCTGCCAAGCCGGCAAGCACGACGATGTGAGAGGAGGAGACGGCTCCGGAGAGGCCGGCGGCCAGGGCGAAAGGAACGGTCAGGCCATCGGAGAGGCCAATGACAATGTCGCGGACGGTTTCAGTTGACTCGAAGTGCCCTTCGATGTGGGGATCATGATGGTGATCGTGTGTGTGGGCCGCATGGGCTGCATCGTGCATGGCCGTAGTGTAGTGCAGGCACCGATTAGGGAGGTCTACCCAGCTGGAACTTTTAATAGGGGGACAGAGTCTTTCGTGAAGAGGAAGCGTCTCTATCAGCAAGGTTTTCCAAGGAATGTAAGAGTCTCGAAACGAGTGAAGGCTTAGCAACGGATCTTCATGGATTCACAACGTATTGGGAACAGCCGACGGCAAGAACGGAAGCAGATTTCCTCCGTATACGTATACATTGACAGACCGAAGGCCGGAAGAATTGACAAGCAAGAGGTGCTCGATGAGACAGCGATCAATTCAGGCTTGGGCAGCTAAGAACTGGGCAGCTACGTTGCTGCTGATTGTGGCTGTAGTCGTGCTGCCAACGACAGCTCTGGCCCAGGACGAACAGGATGGTCCGCGCCAAGGCGGAATGGCGTTTGCCGGCGGACAGATGGTGCGCGGCACGGTAACCGCCACGTCAGCGGACCATTTGACAGTGAAGACCGAGGCGGGCGAGATCTATCAGGTGGCTCTCTCGGCGAACACGCGCTTGAGCAAGGACCGGCAGCCAGTGAAGGTAGCCGACATCAAGATTGGGGATGCAGTAGGAGCGATGGGGGTGTTGGACACCTCAACTAAGACGGTGCATGCGGTGTTTGTGGGTGTCATGGATGCCGAGCAGGTGAAGAAGGCACGCGAGAACATGGGCAAGACGTACATCACGGGGAAGGTGACCGCGATCGACATGGATGCGCTGAAGTTGACCGTGATGCGACCGGATGGCGTGAGCCAGGTGATCGGAGTGGATGAACAGACGTCCTTCAAACGCGGCGGACGAGGAATGGCGGCTATCGCGAACGGCGGTGGTGTCGTCGAGATAGGCGGCGGGGGTGGCGGCGGACGCGGGATCGGCGCTGGTGCCGGGGCCGGTGGCACTGGAGCAGGAGCGGGAAACGTTGGCGGCGGAGAGAGTATTACGTTTGCCGACGTGAAGGTTGGGGATACGGTGGCGGGGCGAGGAACTTTGAAGAATGGTATGTTTATGCCGACAGAGCTGGGCGTGATGGATCCGACGGCGATGGGGCATAAAAGGCGGCGAGGTGAAGATGGAGCCGGCCCAGGTACCACCCCGGCAGGCGCGGCGGCTCCATCGGGTGCGGCTGGTCCGAAGGGCCCGGCCCCTCAGGCCGGTCCAGTTACTCCGGCTGCGGTACCCCAGTAGCAAGGTGCCATCATTCTCCAGGCGCGGGTCCAACGATCCGCCGCATGTTTCGAGGAGATTTTCCCTCGTTAACCGGTCAGATTTTCAGTCGTTATTCGGATAGGTGTATCACTCATTGCTTAGAGCGAGGCAAAACAAGGTGCAGGGATCGATGCAATGGTTGGCCGTAGGCCTGTTGGTGGTCGGGACTAGCTGGGGCCACGCTGCGCCCGCGGGACAGCCGAGCTCAGCAGTTCAGTCGATGCCCGCTCCTGATGTACCTGCCACAGAAGCGACCGGTGGAACGATCACCGGAACTGTGAAGGCCGGGGCAATACCGTTGCCGGGAGTCAGCGTGACTGCAACAAATACGTTGACCGGGAAAAAGTATGCGACGACGACGGATGTGAACGGTTCATTCGCAATGGCGATTCCACGGAACGGACGGTATGTGGTGAGAGCGGAGTTGGCGGCGTTTGCACCAGAAACCAAAGAGATTCTGATCAACGCAGCGAGTGAAAACGGCGGAAAGCCGGCGCAGGTCGCGGAGTTGGGCCTGCAACTGGCTTCGCGAGCCCAGCAGGCGGAACAGCAGACAGCGGCAGCGAGCGCCGGCGTTGCACGCGGGTTGCAGGCGCTAAGTGTGACGGGTGACGGAGCCGAGGCGACGGACGCGAGCGCGAGTGGAAGCAGCACCTCAGGAGCGCAGTTGCCTTCGCTCGGCGGTCTCGGCGGAGAGGCGGCAGCCAGCGATTCCGTCACGGTCAATGGCGCGATGGGACAGACCAATCGCCTGGCCGGATATAGCGAGGACGACATCCGGCAGCGAATACAGGATGCAGTCGCGCAGGCGCAGCGACAGGGTGGAGCTGCAGGCGATATGGCGAATGTAGTGGTGGGCATGCTGGGCAGCATGATGGGCGGAGGCGGATTTGGCGGCCCCGGTGAAGGAGGACCAGGTGGAGGAGGACCAGGCGGTGGCGGCGGTCGCGGTGGCGGTGGTCCTGGTAGTGGTGGTGGCTTTAGAGGATTCAATCCGACGCAGCCGCATGGGGCGGTGTTTTATCAGGGAGGCAACGGCGCGCTGGATGCGACGAACTATTCATTGACAGGAGCGCCGGTAGTCAAGCCCGCTTACAGTACGAATCGGTTCGGGTTGAGCTTTACCGGGTCCCCGTCGATACCGGGGCTGGTGAAGGCCAGCTCGAAGCAGTTCATCTTTCTAAACGTGACGGGGCAGCGGAATACGACACCGACGAATTTGTATGGGACGGTGCCGACGGAGAAACAGCGGGGTGGAGACTTCTCCGGACTGACGCAAACGGTGAACGGCGTGACGATGCCGGTTACCTTGTATGACCCGGCGACGGGGCGGGCGTTCACGAACAACCAAGTGCCGGTATCGGCACAGGCGGCGGCGTTGCTGCAGTTTTATCCGGCGCCAAATATTGCCACGACTGGACGACAGGCATACAACTACCAGACCATTACGACCGCTGGAAATAACGCGGGGACCGCGGCGCTGCGGTATGTACGGAACTTTGGGCAGAGCGCTGGATTTGGCGGCGGCAGAAGGCAGGCAGCAAACGCACCCAAGACGCTGCGGCAGAATATTAACTTCAACGGAAGCTACTCGCATACGGCGGCGGACAACCGCAATGTTTTTCTGCCGCTGGGTGGAAAGACGGAGACGAATGGATATGGAGTAACCGCGGGTTACACGATTGGGTATGGTCGGCTTACGAACAATGCTTCGCTCAATTGGAACCGCTCACACAGCATGCTGACGAACTACTTTACCAATGTGAGCGACCCGCTGGTAGGGACTGGAATCACCATACCGAAGCCGGTAATCGGGTCGAATCCTGGAATTTACTACGGGCTACCGAGTGCGAGCATCTCCAACTTCACCGGGTTGAGCCAGGCGCTGCCCAGCGATGTGATCAACCAGACAATCTCATTTTCCGATTTTGTGAGCTACAGCCACAAGAAACACAACATGCGCTTCGGTTTCGATATTCGCCGGGTGCATGCGGATTCGATCGGCGGGACAAATGTTGTCGGTGCATTTACGTTTACGGGATACGCGACGCAGAATCCAGTGACAGTGAGTGCGTGTACGCCGTCTTCGACCGTGACCTGTCCGA
The DNA here is from genome assembly GCA_025462755.1 of Edaphobacter sp. Taxonomy (GTDB): domain Bacteria; phylum Acidobacteriota; class Terriglobia; order Terriglobales; family Acidobacteriaceae; genus Edaphobacter. Next base: position 23,374 of record JAOAPF010000185.1, on the reverse strand, counting down.
TTCTGCCGATGAGCGGCTATGGTTTCGCTGACTTTCTGCTGGGACGGCCGCAGCAGTCGACAATCCAGGCAGCGCAGGAGAAGACATATCTGCGCGCGACTGTCTTCGACTGGTACGCACAAGATGACTGGCGCGCGCGAGCCAATCTTACGCTGAACTTCGGGCTGCGGTATGAGTACTTTTCGCCTTACGTGGAGAAGGACAACAGGCTGGTGAACCTGGACCACAACTCCGATTTCACCCAGGTGCTGCCGGTGTGCCCGGTCGCGGTGCCCGGGGCGTGCGCTGCGGGTTCTCCCCGGTCGCTGGTGAATCCGGATAGAAATATGTTCTCGCCGCGGTTGGGGTTTGCGTATCGGCCGAAGCAGAAGATATTTAAAGAGACGGTCATTCGCGGCGGTTATGGGATCAACTTCAACACGGGGCAGTATTCGAGTTTCGCGAGCCAGCTTTCGGCGCAGGTTCCGTTCGCGCTGACACAAACAAATATCGTAGGCCAGCCGGGATGCACACCGGGGGCCTTGACACTAGGGAATGGGTTTGGGTGCTCGACGACGCCAGTGCAGAACAACTATGCGGTGAACCGCTCTTACCGGCTAGGACACGTGCAGGTGTGGAACCTGGACGTCCAACGGACGCTGCCCATGGGCATCGTGATGAATGTTAGTTACAACGGAGCTCAGGGAGGCGATCTGGACATTCTGCGAGCGCCGAACAGAACGGCGAATGGAGCTTCGGATACTGGAGCGCAGCCATTCAACTATGAGGACTCGCTGGGATATTCGCGGTTTGAACAGCTGAGCGTGAATGTGCGGAAGCGGCTGCAAAAAGGGGTTTCCCTGCAGGCGACGTATCACTATGGACACTCAATCGATAATGCTTCATCAATTGGCGCCGGGAAGCCGACGGTGGCGCAGAATGATCAGGACCTGAACGCAGAGGAGGGGAACAGCTCGTTCGACGTGCGGCACCAGGTGACTGGAAATTGGGTGCTGGAGCTGCCGTTCGGGCCGAACCGGACCTACTTTACCAAGGGCGGATTCTGGTCGAAGGCGCTGGACGGGTTTTCGCTGTCAGGGGATTTTACATTTGCCTCGGGAACGTATTACACGCCACATTATGTTTCGACCGTAGCGGAAACGGCGACGGGGAGTAATAACTCGCTGCGACCGGATAGAGTGTTCTCGCAGCCGATCGCGGGAGCCGGGACGGTCCTGGACTGGTTTAATAAAGCGGCGTTTGTGACGCCGGCGAATGGATTTGGGACGGCTTCGCGCGGTTCCATTGAAGGGCCTGGGATCGTGGCAGTGGATGCATCGCTGTCGCGGACCGTGCCGCTGGGAGAGACTCGGTCGTTTGAGGCAAGGGTCACGGCGAATAACGTCTTCAATACCGTGCAGTACTCGGGGATTGATACGACGTTGAACTCGCAGACGTTTGGACAGGTAACGTCGACGGGGGCAATGCGGCGTTTGACGGTGCTGGCGCGGTATCGGTTTTAGGAAGAGCAGTGAGCTTTGGGCTTTGAGATAGAGGGATCATGGGGCAATTGATGGCGGCGATTTTGGTTGGACTGATGGTCGCACCGCCGGCCCTTGCTCAACAGCAGACGGTCGATGGGACCTTCACGATGAAGGTTCAGACCGATATCGTGCTGACCAATGTGGTGGTGAGAGACAAGAAGACCGGCGAGGTGGTGAAAGGGCTGAAACAGGGCGATTTTACGATTCTGGAGAATGGGAAGCCGCAAACGATTGCCAGCTTCGATTACCAGAACGTGGATGAAGCTGCCGTACTGCGGGAAAGTACAACTGTAACTGGTAAAGCTACGATTGCGGATCTGTTGAATCGGAATTTCGCTGCGACCCCTGCGGCCTTGCGGGACCATCGTCTGATCGTGATGTTCTTCGACCTGAGCAGTATGCAGCCGGAGGATATTGACCGTGCAGTTCAAGCGGCGCAGGAGTACGTCAACAAAAAGATGCAGCCCGCGGATCTAGTCGCGCTGGTGAGCATCGCGACGGGCCTGAGCATGGACCAGGATTTCACCTCGGACAAGGCTGCGTTGCTGAAGGGTCTGGGTAAGTACAACGGAACGGAAGGGACCGGGTTCTCCAATGGAAATGAAGGCGGCAACTCGGGAGGAACCTCGGACGATGCGTCGAGTTTTACAGCGGATGACAGCGAATATAACAGCCTAAACACGGATCGGGAGTTATACGCGATTCGCACTATTGCAAAGAGCCTGGAACGGATAGATCAGCGGAAGAGCATGTTGTACTTCAGTGGGGGGCTGACGAGGCAAGGCGTTGAAAATCAGGCGAGCATGCGGGCCGCAACCAATGAAGCGGTGAAGGCCAATATGGCGATCTATAGCGTCGACTCGCGCGGGCTGGAGACAATGCCTCCAGTGGGGAATGCATCAAAGGGCAGTCTGCGCGGAACGGCATCGTATAGCGGCGGCGCGATGCAGAGCCAGTTGGATGCGAACTTCGGTTCACAGGAGACGCTGGCTACGCTTTCATCCGATACGGGCGGGAAGGCGTTCTTTGATTCGAACGATTTTGCTCCGGCGTTTCAACAGGTGCAGCACGACACGGAAGCCTATTACATTCTCGGATTTCACTCGACTAACACAGCGCGGGACGGAAGCTATCGGCATCTGACGGTCAAGCTGAACCGCAACGACGTGAAGATGGACTACCGTCCTGGATACTATGCGCCGGCGGATTTTCAGCACCAGAAGACGGAAGATCGCGAAGTGGCTTTGACGGAGCAATTGCAGAGCGATCTGCCAGCGACGGACGTCGCCGTGTATCTGCAGGCTTTGTACTTCCGGCTTGGGGGCGATAAATTCTTCGTTCCGGTGTCGCTGATTGTGCGGGGGTCACAAATCCATAGCGTAAAGAACGGTGACCGCGATAAGGCGAACATCGACGTGATGGGGCAGGTCAAGAATGCCCAGGGCATCATCGTCGGGAATGTTCGCGATAACGTGAAACTGACGTTGGATGCGGCGCAGCAGGTGCAGCGAAAGAACATTCAATATTCGACAGGATTCACGCTCGCTCCGGGCAAGTACCATCTGAAGTTTGTGGTGCGGGAGAACCAGACGGGCGCGATGGGCAGCTTTGAGACGGACCTGCAGGTGCCGGATTTGAAGAAGAGCCCATTGAAGCTAAGCTCGATCGTGCTGTCGAGTCAGCGAGTGCCGAATACAGCTAAGAAGACGGTGAACCCTCTGGTGCGAGATGGGATGGAGTGGATCCCAAATGTCTCGCATGTTTTTCGGCAGGACCAACATCTCTACTTTCTTTATGAGGTGTACGACCCGGCGAAGCAGAAGGGAACGCCAGAGCCAGCGAGTTCTCCGGGGCTGACGCGGCGTGACAGCGGGCCGGCACGGGTGTTGACCAGCATTGAGTTCCTTAGCGGCGGCGTGAAGGTCTATGAGACGCCCCTGGTGGAAGCCAAGGCGATCAATATTCCGGAGCGGGGCGCGGTGGCGTTTCAATTTGATGTCCCGCTGATGCAGTTGAAGCCGGGGACGTATGTGTGCCAGGTAAACGTGATAGATGATGCGGGAGGAAGCTTCAGCTTTCCGCGGATGGCGATGAGGTTACAGCCGGGAGTGGCTCCCGCAGTTCCTCCGGTAGTTGGAAGTTCGGCAGCGATTTCGCCGACCCCTTAGGACTATTGACAGAGGCTGGACCGGGGAGGATGATATTGGATCATCTGGTGAGGTTCTCCTATGAACCCGCATCTTCGTCCCTTATGTTTCTCCTTCCTTCTGATCGGTCTGTTGAGTGCTCCGTCTCCGTTGCTTGCTGAATTACCTGCTGGTCTGCAACAGCAGAACGCGCCGAACACCGAAGCTCTGCGCGAGATACGGCACCGGGACCCGCAGTGGGAGACCGTCAGGTCACACCTCCCCGATCCGGCGGTCTCGACTGAGGAACAACTGGAGACGGTCGCTGACGTGTTGCGAGCGCGACGCTTCCCTGAGGACGCGCTGGATTATTACATCTACGCGCTAAAGCGTGGGGGAGGCAATCAGGTCATGCTGCTGAACAAGATCGGCGTGACACAACTGGAACTACGCCACACGGCTGCGGCCCGTGCTTACTTCCAGCGTGCGATTCAGATGCAGAAGAAAGATGCGGTGGCGTGGAACAACCTAGGTGCGGTGGAGTATATGGATGGACGATTTGCGACTGCCATCTCCGATTACAGCCGTGCCATCAAGCTGAACAAGACATCGGCTATTTACCACTCCAACTTGGCGACAGCTCTCTTCGAGGAGAAGAGATATAAAGATGCGCGGGCGCATTACAAAATTGCCCTGCAGCTTGACCCCGACATGGCCCACCATGATGGGACGGGCGGGCTGACAGCACATATGCTTTCGCCGGAAGACCACGCGCGCTATTGTTTCGAAATGGCGCGGTTGTATGCGGAGCTTGGAGACGAGACCAATATGCTGCGCTATCTGACGATGGCGAGCGAAGGCGGCTTCGATGTGCTGGGGGAGATGCGTTCGGACACGAAGCTGGATCGCTATCGCAAAGATACGCGCGTGATTCTACTGGTTCAGAATGCAAAGGCGCTGCGGAGCGGGCGCGCCTCGTTCGACGATGCGTCCAGTAAGATACCGCCGTTGCCACCGGTTCAGCCGAACTGAGCCTGATTCTTATTTGTATGGGCAGTGACGACAGTCGGAGTTGCAGCAGTAGCCGCGCTTGAGATGATAGGCCGCAGTGAAAACAAGATAAGGACCTTCATAGTAGAAGTCTTCGGGACTGAGTTCGCTTGGGCCGAGTTTAGAGGTTTGTTCTGACGGTTGGTCTTTCGCAGCGTTATGGGTGGGATCCGCCATTATTGAAATAATCCTGGGCCCGCCGGGGCGGGTAGTCCTAAATCCATTGGGGCTGAGGGAGTGAGCAGCGTGTGCGGGAGGTCAGTCGAGTCCGAGGATTCAGCTACCGTATCATCTTCAGTCTGCAGATTTCCGTTGCAATAGAAGACCTGTTTGCCAGGGACTCCAGGGACGCGGTCGCCGGGGATGACGATCCCGGCGAGGTTCATGGGGTCAGCAGCGGCTACAGAGATGATGGCGGAGCAGTCGCGAGTGCGAGCGGCGCGGAGGGACTCGACGGCTTCGGGGAGAGCATATTGCTCGCCGCCGAAGCCGGAGAGGAAGCGGCCGCCACGGATTTCGCCGCGGGCTTCAAGACGGCGGAGGATGTTGAGGAGGTCGCGCCATTTGGGGGCATTGGATTCGCGGGTGACAAGATCGCGGAAGAGGACGCCGTAGCGAGCAAGGAGCTGGCAGGCAAAGGACTCGAGGGCAGCGTCCGTACGACGAGCCTGCTCGATGGCTTGCTGGCGAAGATGGTGCTCCCTTTCCCCACGGTTTATGGGAGCTCCAACCCAAGTCTCAGAATCGAGACCCGGGGCACCCGGATTGGTGGTAGGTTCGTTGAGTAAAGACCAACGACCAGCGGAACTGCGTGTGGGACGTTTGCTAAGTTCTTCGGTGATTGTGGTTCTGCGACGGGGGTCCATGCAGGCACGTAGCTGATCGAAGCCGTCGGCTGCGGCGAGGCCCGCGGTTGCGAGCTCCCAGAGGGCATGCTGGGTCTGTTGGCGCGTCAGGGTGGCGATGCGCTGGATATCGTTGGCGAAGCAGGCCCCGCGCTGCTGGAGGAGGTTGCGGACTAGAAGTGCCTGCGGGCTGAGGGCTGCCGCGAGTTTTTCTTCCTTGACACTCTGCTGAGCGAGGGCGTGGGGTAGCCAGGCGGCGGTTTCTCGGATGTAGAAGGTGATGGGGGCGGCGTTGGTGGGGATGACGCGGCGGGGGCGGTTGGATCCTTCGCCGTTGGGTTGGTCAGCTGAGAACCAGGCGGGGTGTGGCGAGATGCGGCCCCAGCCAACTGCACCTGACAGGCAGAGGGCGTCGAGCCAACGGGAATCGTAGTTCGCGACGCGGGCGGGGAGGAGGGTTCGCTCCCATTCGATTGCGGGGGCTTCGAAACCCTCGAGCTGGCGGAGCGCGTCGAGAACTCCTTCTTCCCCGGAGAGCTGGGTTTGCGGGGCGAGGTGCTGCCACTGGAGGAGCCAGCGCATGTAGACGGCTGGCGTGACGGGCTCGATCTGCTTGCGAAGGGTGGCGACGGTGCGGCGGTGGATGCGTTGCAGGATGCGGCGTTCGCACCACTCGATTTCGTGGTCGGCGTTTACCTCAGGTGGCGGGTACTCGAAGACCCCCCGCATGAGGAGGCCCTGCACCTCCATCGCGAGAAAGGCCTGGAAGATGAAGGCGGGGTCGAGGTTGAGCGTCTTAGCCAAAACGTTGGCAGTGGTAGGGCCCAGAATTTGTAACCATCCTTGAACACACTTTTGGATGGCTGCTTCTCTTGTGTCTTTGTTAGTTCCTTTCTCGTTCGAGACCTGGGGAGATTCTGAGGCAATGTAGGATTTCTCCGCTCCGCCCAGAATGACGCCATCTGCGGGCATCGGGTACAGGGCGGCAATGTGGGGGAGGCGTTCGGTGGCTACCCAGCAGGGCGTGCCGTTGAGGTCGATGGTTTGGGCGCGGCCTTTTTGGTTGAGGCGCTCGTAGAAGACAGGCCAGTGGCGGGCTTCTACCCTGTCGACGATGGGTAGCGGCAACGCGATGAGAGAATGAAGGAGATCGTGGAGTTCGTTTTCGTCGCGGACGTCGGGCCAAATCTCGTTGCGGATGGCGGCGATGGCGGCGGGGTCAATCTTGCCGGGTTCTTCGGGGAGATTGCGGCCGAGTGAGGTCGCGCGGGCGCGGCGTTCTTCCAGGCCGGCTTCGTCGAGGTAGGCGTAGGGATTGGCGTTAAGGAGTTCGTGGGCAAAGACGGACGGTGTTGGAGTGTCAACAGCGAGGCAGCGGATTGTGCCGTCTTTTATGCCGCGGAGAAGTTCGATGAGGCCGTCGAGGTCCATCGCTTCCTGAAGGACGTCCTGCATGACTTCGTTGACGAGAGGGTGGTCGGGGATCTGGATGTCACCAGCGATGGTCTCGAAGCACGCCGCGGCCTGGGGGAAGACGGAGGCCATGAGGTCTTCGGAACGGGTGCGCTGGATCTGCGGGGCGATACGTTTGCCCTTCGACATGCGCAGGAGCTGAAGGCTACGCCCGGCCGCCCAGCGCCAGCGATTTTTGAAGATTGGGGAGGCGATGGACGCTTGTTCGAGGAGTTCCTTAGCGGTGTGCTCGGTGAGGAACTGGAAGACGTCGGCGAGGGGGAAGCTGTGCTGCTCGGCGAGGGAGATGTTGATGCCGTTGTCGGTGGCGGCGGCCTGCAGCTCGAAGTTGAAGCCGCGGCAGAAACGTTTGCGCAGAGCGAGGCCGAAGGCCTTGTTGATGCGGCCGCCGAAGGGAGCGTGGAGGATGAGTTGCATGCCGCCGCCGTCGTCGAAGAAACGTTCGGCGATGATGGTGGTCTTGGAGGGGACGGCTCCGAGCGCAGCGCGGCCGGTGACGATGTAGGCGATGAGTTGATGGGCGCCGCTGGCGCAGAGGCCGCACTCCTGCATGAGCCAAACGGTCGTCGCGGCGACCTCCGGTTGCGCGGAGGAGATGTAGCCGGGAGTGACGTTGGGGGTGCGGGCGGAGATCTGTTCGCGGAGTTCGCCAACGCCGTCGGATAGGACGGCAGTGCGTTGCGGGGCTTCGCCCTCCCAGAAAGGCAGCGTGGGTGGTGCGCCGTGGGCATCTTCGACGAGGACGCGGCCGGCGGCTTCGATGCGCTGGATGCGCCAGCTGGAGGTGCCGAGGAGGATGACGTCGCCGGGGCTGGAGTCGACCGCGAAGTGCTCGTCGAGCGTCGCGATCTGAACGCCCTCGGGCTGGAGAATAACGCTGTAGAGGGAGGTGTCGGGGATGGCGCCGCCGTTTGAGATGGCGATCATACGGGCACCGCGGCGGGGGTGGAGATGGTGCTGGACGCCATCGCGGAGAAGGTAGGCACCGTAGCGGCCGCGGGACGATTCGATTCCTTCGGTGAGAAGGGTGAGTAGATCGTCGAACTGCTTTCGCGTGAGGTTGCGGTAGGGATAGGCTCTGCGGAGGGTGTCGTAGAGGGCGTCTTCTTCCCATGGCTCGGCTCCGCAGGCTGCGACGATCTGTTGCATGAGGACGTCGGCGGGCTGAGGAGGAATTTGTAACTGATCGAGTTCGCCCTCCCGCATTTTGCAGACGAGGGCGGCTTGTTCCATCAAATCGTCACGGGTGGTGGCGAAGAAGCGGCCTTTGGGAATGGCTCCGCGCCAGTGGCCAGCGCGGCCGACGCGTTGCATCGCTACTGCAACGGCTCGGGTGGTGCTGATCTGGCAGACGAGGTCGACGTCGCCGATATCGATGCCGAGTTCCAAGGAGGCTGTCGCGATAAGGATTTTGATCTCGCCGTTCTTCAGGCGCTGCTCGGCGTCCAGGCGGAGAACGCGGGAGAGAGAGCCGTGGTGCGCAGCTACGTTCTCGGGGCCGATGCGGCTGGCCAGTTCGAAGGCGATCTTTTCGACCAGGCGACGGGTATTGACGAAGACCAAGGTGGAGCGGTGGTTTTGGGCGTGGGCGGCGAGCTTATCGAAAATCTCGTTCCACATGCCAGTGTTGGTGACGGAACTCAGTTCGTCGCTAGGGACTTCAATAGCTACGTCGAGCTGGCGGCGCTGGCCGACCTGGATGATGGTGGCTGGTTTGCGGTCCGGATGGACGCCGGTGAGGAAGTCGGCTACGAGTTCGATGGGGTTTTGTGTGGCGGAGAGGCCGATTCTTTGTGGGGGCTGCGCCAGTCCGGCTAGGAATTGACCTGGACTGAGGCGGTTTTCCCCGGTGACGAGGGCGTCGAGGCGCTCGAGGGAGAGGGCGAGGTGCGCACCGCGTTTGTCGTCGGCTATCGCGTGGATTTCGTCGACGATGACAGTGCGGACGCGGCGGAGATGTTCGCGTGATTTGCCCGCTGTGAGGAGGATGTAGAGAGATTCGGGTGTGGTGACCAGGATATGGGGCGGTTTGCGGAGCATGGCGGCGCGCTGTTTGGGAAGAGTGTCGCCGGTGCGGACGCCGGTGCGGATGTGGGGGCAGAGGTAGCCGCGCTGCATGGCGAGCTGCTGGATCTCAGCGAGGGGGGCGTCGAGATTCTTTTGCACGTCGTTGGATAGAGCTTTGAGCGGGCTGACGTAAACGACTTGGGTGCAGGCTGCGAGTTGGCCGGAGAGAGACGCGCGGAGGAGTTGGTCGATGCAGACTAAGAATGCCGCGAGGGTTTTGCCGCTGCCGGTGGGGGCGGAGATGAGGGTTGCGTTGCCGGCAAGGATGCTGGGCCAGCCATGCGTCTGCGGCTCGGTGGGGCTGCCGAATTTGGTCAGGAACCACTCGGCTGTGACAGGGTGTGCCCAAGCGAGGGATTCTGGGATTTCGAACGACATTCGCTGATTGTAGCGCGGTTCTGTTCGTTGTTTGTTCGCCGCCTTGTTATCTACATGTTGCCTTGGCCTACGTCGGAGGTAGCGGCTGCTTCGTTGGATTCGTCGAGGTATTGCTCGATTACCTTTTCGAGGGTGCCCTGGGCGGTGAGGATGAAGTCGATGGCGTCGCGGCCGGCTCCGAAGCCGCCGGGGTTGGGGGTGACGTAGTGAGCGGCGGCTTTGACCTCCTTGCGGGCGTTGGCAGTGGCGATGGAGAGGCCGCTCTGACGCATGACGGGGAGGTCGACGATGTCGTCGCCTACGTAGGCGAGTTGATCGAGAGTGGCGCCGGTTTTGGCGAGAATATCGTTGATGGCGTTCATCTTGTGGGCCTGGCCCTGATAGACGAACTCCAGCTTGAGATCGTTGGCGCGGATGGCTACGGTCTGGGAGCTGCGCTTGGTGATGATGCCGATACGGAGACCGCCGAGGCGACCGAGGGAGATGCCGAGGCCGTCGTGGGCGGCGAAGCCTTTGGCCTCGATGCCGCGGCCTTCTGCGTTGGGGATGACGAAGATCTGGCCGTCGGTCAGGACGCCGTCGACATCGAAAATCAGAACTTTTATGTTTTTTGCGCGCGATTCAGCGGTCATTCGACGATGATACCTTGGCGGGCCGGTTAGTTGGCCCGCCGGGTTATCGTGGAGCAATGCCGCCTTGCGAGTGCGCGGGCTAGTGTTTCATTGCGTAGGGGAACTCGAAGACTACGCCGGCAATGGGGAGGACCACATTGACCAGGTGAGATTTCTTGTCGCGCTCGAAGTAGACTCGGCCACGGGTGACTTCGTTGGGGCCGATGGCGGTTGCCGTTAGATTTTTGTCGGCAGCAGCCTTGTCGGCAGCTTCCTGCTGGGCGGCTTTCTGTTCTGCGGCGGCGACGAGCGATTCTACGTCAGTTGGTGGGGGAGTTGGGGGGGGTGTGGTTCCGGTGAATGCGGCCGCATGGGGTGGGGGGGTGGCTGCGGGGGTGGCGGCTGGGGCTGGTGGGAGCGGGGGTGGGGGTGGGGGTAGGACGAGGTTGGCGGGGGAGATGTAGAGGAGGACTTTGGGCTTGGGGGTGAGGACTTCGACACGGAAGTCTTCGGGGCTCATGCTGAGGGGCATGTCGGTGTGGTTGGCGATGCTGACGTCGGCACGGGTGTAGACGCCTTCCTTCGAGATGGCGACCATGACGGTGAAGCGTGGCGTATCGATGACCTTGTAGCTGCGTCCGAAGAGGGTTTTGTTGATACAGCCGGCGCTGGGTTCGCAACGGACGACGTTGTCAGGGAGGATGGTTTTCTCGACATTCCTGGGGATGCTGGCTGCTACGGAGAAGGTGGCTGAACTAAGGGTTGCTGCGAGGGAGAGTTTCTGGAGGAGCGTCATCGGGGTACCTCCTGCGGGGAGAGCAGTGAGCCGTAACGTAACAGTTACCACTGAGGTACAGAATTACTCGATAGTTGTAGCGGTCAAACCGCGAAGGGTTGCGGAGCGCACGCGACGGCACTCGCAACCCTTCGTGGGTGATGTGTGTGGTGGAACGGAGTGTCACTGCAGGGATTCTGCAGTTGCCGCAGGGGGTTAGGCGGGCTGGATGTTTGCAGCCTGCTTGCCCTTCGGGCCAGTAGTGATGTCGAACGTTACGCGCTGGCCTTCCTGGAGAGACTTAAAGCCGCTGGAATTAATTGCAGAGTAGTGCGCGAAGAGATCCTCTCCACCGTCTTCCGGGGTGATGAAGCCAAAGCCTTTTGCGTCGTTAAACCATTTTACTGTTCCGTTTGCCATGATGCTTCCTACTTTCGTTTAGGCGATATTTCGCCGTTACCTCTAGCGTAGCAGGATGTGGGCCAATTTCAATCAATAACCTCATAGGTTTTCGTTATAACTGCGGTTTGCTCGCACATGGACGGGCCTTCAGAAGGTGAAAAGTCCCTCACGAAACAAAAAGCGTACCTCGGCGGCTAAAGCCGCATTGCGAACAATGCACTTGCGGCACGGCTGAAGCCGTGCCGTTAACTTTTTCAGCACTCTCCTTCAGCCCTCGGTATGACGTACACCAGCCCTCGGCATGACGGACGCTACAGGGCGTCCCACCCCAGCGGGCAAAGAGCGCCCGCCGGGAACCCCGGTTTGCCCTGGGCTGGTATAGAACGCGCCTTTGGCGCTGAAACCGGGCTGCGGATGCAACTACAGTGATATCGCTCCGATTGGTGCTTTCACGAGTTGCCGGGGTCGCGGGGCGCAAGATCGATGCCGGATTTGGTGCGAGTAAGGGCGCGGGTGATGGAGGAGGCGGAGGGTTCGATGGTGATGGAGCGTGCGTTGGTGGAGGCGAGTTGGAGGCCGTAGAGGAGGACTGCGGCGCGTTTGGCGGTGATGCGATTGCGGGCGAGGGCGGCAATGAGGAGAGAGATGGAGACCTGGATGGACTCGACGTCTTCGAGAGGCGGGAGGTCGAGTTCGATGGGATTTAGCGTGGCGTAATCGGGCAGATATTGTGGGGTTCCGGAGGCGGAGGTGCTGGGGTTGGGACCGAGTTCGACGAGGGCGGAGCTGTTTTCGACCAGATTTCTGTGGCGGCGGTGGAGGCGGGAGTGAAAGTAGCAGAAGGCGGAGAGGCCTAGCGAGGGTGACTTGCAGCGGCGTCCGTTCGTCTTGATGTGACGGCAGATAGTGGCTTGCATTTTTTGCTCCTTTGAATCGCGGGTTGGGTACTCCCCTCCCCCCCGGGGGGTATTTTGGGAGTAAGTGAAACGGATGCAATGGTTTAGCGGCAGGGTGTGGCGCTAAAATATTGCATCCAGGTGGGTTACGGCTAAAATACTTGTTTTGTTAGAGTTAGCGGCGGGTCAGAGTACTGGTGCCTTTGGGTGGCCGGGCATGGTATTTCGGGTGCCTTTCGTGGTGAATTTCGTGGTGGTTAAATGCGAAGGGCCGCCGTGGCTTTCGCCGCAGGCAGCCCTGTCTTGATCTCTTATTTAATTGTACCGGATTGGACCTAACTAACATGCCACGCGGATGTCTCTGAAAGGCAAGGGCTTAGGTCGAATCGGGGCTTGACATGCGTTTTTTGGGCAGAAAACGAGGAAAAATAATTTTCGTGACGGTTATCCGGCGAACGAAGGTGGCATGGACGAGATCGCTTTCCGATGAGAGTTTCTGTGATCAGGGCGAGGTTTCAATATGGCACGTGAGGCACATCTGGAGGCGGCGAGGCAGCATCTCGAGGCGGCGAGTAAGCATCTGGCGGCGGTGGGAAAGTATAACGACGGCGATGTTTTTGGGGCAGAGAGGCATTCTGAAGAGGCTTGGGTGGCTTCGCAGTTTGCGGATCAGAAGTCGACGGAAGCGCACAGGAAGTCGACGATGGCTGTGAAGATCAAGTTCGTTTGAAAGGGAACTTCGTGGTGGTGCGAGCGCCGATACCTGTTTGAAACAGAATCTTAAGGTTTCGGCATTGCTGCGGGCGGGAGGTTAGGCACGGGTGTATCGCGCTGCACGAGCATCACGCGCTTAATCTTGTTGCGGTCAATGTGCTGGATGCTGCCGCCTACACGAATCTCCGCGTCCATTCCCGAGATGGACACCAGATCACCAGTGAGCAAGCTGCCATCTCGCAATTCGACAGAATCGAATGCTGAGGCTCCGAGTTCATAACTCACGGACCCGCCCGAGACATCTTCGGGGCTAATCTCCAAGGGGTAGTTACCTGCGGTGAATCCCTCTTTAAGAAATGTGAGAGTGTGCTTGCCAACGCCCACGTTGATGACCCGCGGAGTAGTGCCCGTTTCGGTTCCGTCAACTTTGAGCATTGCGCCTTGCGGAGTTGAATTCACGGTCAGCGAAACCGCCCTGGGGGGTTTGCGCCGTGTCCTGGATCGAGACGGATACCGGGGTTCCTGAGACCATGATGGTGAACTGGAGCTTCACCGTTTCGCCGGGTCCCACATTGTTCAGTGCGATGAAGTCTTCCCCGATTCGTACCTTATTCTTGTCAAAGAGATAGACGAGGAAACGTGCCGAGGAGATCGACCTCGGCGACAGATTTTCCGCCATCGTGTCCATGACATAGCCACGCACGTTGCTCATGCCATTGAGCTGCTTGAGTTTCGCAAAGGTGAAGCGCAGAACCGGATTGCCGGTCGTGGGCCAGTCGATGACTTGTAGTGGCGTGTCTTTGGCCAAAGCCGGGACCGTAAGCATCAGAAGCACCAGAGAGATAAAGAAGCGTCGCGTTGGAATCAGGAGAGCGATCATGACGGAATCATCATAACCGGTAACCTCGCAGTTTGCGGATGGCCAATCGGTTGAGGCGCACAAGCAGGCGACGATGGCTTTGAAGATCAAGTTCGTTTGAGTTTGTTGTCATCAGGTGTGATGGTGGAGATGTGTGCGTTCTGGTGAGGCGAAAGATTTCTGAAAAGGTAGCCTATGGCGCGGTGTCTTGTTGGCACCTCTGAAGAGGTGTCCTTCGGGTTGCTTAATTGTTCGCGCGTTTGGCGTAGAGCGGTTCGCGCTTCGCGCTAATGCCCCCTATAGGAGACCAACCCCACCTTAGCGCGATAATGCCGCGCGAAGATGGGGCACCCGTTTGGGACCGGTGGGGATGCAATAATGCGGGGATGGGCGAAGAGGTTTCTTCTGGGTTGGATCGGCGGGGTTTTCTTGGCGTGTGCTCCATAATGGGGCTGGGACAGACGTTGTTGCCGGGTGCGTTGTTTACGCTGGCGACGCAGGCGAAGGCGCAGAGCTCGCCGCTGGTGGGTGGCGGCGAGGTGAAGGCCAGCACGGATGGTATGACGAAGATTACTCCGGAGATGATCGATGCGGCGGCGGTGATTGCCGGGATCAGCGTGACGGACGAGCAGAAAAAGATGATGCTCGAGGGTCTGGAACAGGTGCGGAAGTCGTACACCGCGATTCGGAATCTGAAGATGCCGAACAGTGTCGCTCCGGCGTTTGTGTTCGACCCGGTACCGGGCGATATGGTGCTGGATACGGTGAAGAAGCCGCTGAAGATGAGTGCGGCGCCGGAGGTGAGGACGCTGGCGGCGAGTATCTCGGCGGGAGTTGCGGGAGATTCGGACTCGCTGGCGTTTGCTTCGGTGAGGGAGCTGGCGGAGCTGGTGAAGACGCGGAAGATTACGTCGGCGGCACTGACGAAGATGTACCTGGAGCGGCTGAAGAAGTGCGACCCGCAGTTGCATTTTGTGATTACGCTGACCGAAGAGCGGGCGATGGAACATGCGGCTGCGGCGGACAGGGAGATTGCCGCCGGGAAGTATCGTGGGCCGTTGCATGGGATTCCGTGGGGCGGGAAGGACCTGTTGGCGGTGAAGGGTTATAAGACGACCTGGGGCGCGGGTGGGTTCGAAGAGCAGAAATTTGATTACGACGCCACAGTGGTGACGCGGCTGGATGAGGCTGGGGCGATTTTGATTGCCAAGTTGTCGATGGGGGCTCTGGCGCAGGGCGATTTGTGGTTCGGCGCGCGGACGCGAAATCCCTGGAACAAGCGGCAGGGGTCGAGCGGGTCTTCGGCGGGAAGTGCGAGTGCGGTGTCGGCGGGATGCGTGGGATTTGCGCTGGGGACTGAAACGTTGGGGTCAATCTCTTCGCCTTCGACTCGGTGCGGGTGTACTGGGTTGCGGCCTACGTATGGTTTTGTGCCGAGGACCGGCGCGATGGCGCTGAGCTGGACAATGGATAAGATAGGGCCGATCTGCCGGGCGGTGGAGGATTGCGCTCTGGTGCTGTCGGCAATCTACGGACAGGATGGGCATGATCTTTCGGTGCAGCCGGCGGCGTTCAACTGGGATGCAAATTTCAACTGGAAGACGCTGCGGGTGGGATACATCAAGAGCGCGTTCGATGCGCCTACGTTGCCTGCTGACGCATCGGAGGTGCAGAAGAGGAATTTCGACCGGCGGGTCTATGACGCGAAGTACGCGGCGACGGCGCTTGATGAGCTGCGCAATATGGGGGTGAAGTTGATTCCGGTGGAGATGCCGGATTTTCCTTTTGGCGCGATTGTTCCGGTGCTGGAGGCAGAGGCCGCGGCGGCCTTTGATGATTTGACCAGGAGCGGACGGGACAAATTGCTCACCGGGCAGTTGCCATTCGACTGGCCGAATCAGTTTCGCATTGCGCGGTTTTACTCCGCGGTGGACTATATCCAGGCGATGCGCGCGCGTACGCTGGCGATTGCGGAGATGGCGAAGTTGTTTGCGCAGGTGGACGTGATTGTGACGCCGTCGCAGGGCAATCAGTTGCAGGCGACGAATTTGACCGGGCATCCGGCGGTGATTGTGCCGAATGGGATTCGCGGCGATGGCGCTCCGAAGAGTGAGACAGAGGAGGATGGCGCGCTGACGAATGCGGGCGGGCCAGGGACGCCGGTTAGCCTGACATTTCTCGGTGGGCTGTATTCGGATGCGCGGCTGGCGGCGTTTGCCAAGGCGTATCAGGATGCGACGAGCTTTCATTTGCAGCATCCGACGCTGGGATAGGTATGCCGATGGATGTGCTGGTGGAGGCGCGTGGGTTGGTGAAGGAGTATGGGGCGGGGCGTCGCGTGGTGGATGATGTTTCGTTCGCGATTGGGCGGGGGGAGACGCTGGGGCTGGTGGGGGAGTCGGGTTCGGGTAAGAGCACGGTGGCACGGATGCTACTGCGGCTGGTGGAGCCTACGGCGGGTGAGGTGAGGTATGAGGGAGGCGATCTGCCGGCTGCGGGTTCGCAGGAGATGCGCGGGATGCGGCGGCGCATGCAGATTGTGTTTCAGGATCCCTATGCTGCGTTGAATCCGAGGATGCGGGTGCGGGAGATTCTGGCGGAGCCGTTTTCGATTCACCGCGAGAAGCCGGTGGAGGGACTTGCGGCGAGGCTGGCGGAGATGCTGCGGACGGTGGGGATGGAGGAGTCGGCGCTGGAGCGGTTTCCGCATGAGTTCAGCGGGGGACAGCGGCAGAGGATCAATATTGCACGGGCGCTTGCGTTGCGGCCGGAGTTTTTGGTGCTGGATGAGCCGGTGAGCGCGCTCGATGTTTCGGTGGGGGCGCAGGTGGTGAATCTGCTGCGAGAGTTGCAGCGGGAGTATGGGCTGACGTATCTGTTTATCTCGCATTCGATGCCGCTGGTGCGGTATCTGTGCGACCGGGTGGCGGTGATGCAAGGGGGCCGGCTGGTGGAGTTGGGGGACTGTGAGGAGGTTTGCGATTCGCCTCGCGAGGAGTACACGCGGAAGTTGATTGCGGCGACTCCGGAGATGCCGGTTTCGGTGTGAGGCGGCCCGCGGTGAGTATCGTTGAGGCGGGGAAAACGGCTGTCTTCCGACAGTGGCTACAATAGAAGATGGATGATCTCGAGTTTTAGCACGCATTGGCACTACATCTGGCTCGTCGTCGCCTCCTTTATCGCGGGCGTGATGAATGCAATGGCAGGGGGCGGGTCGTTTATCTCGTTTCCGGCGATGCTGTCGATCGGGGTTGCGCCGATCCAGGCGAATGCCACGAACACGGTTGCGTTGTGGCCTGGACAGTTGACTTCGGTGGCTGCTCTGCGAGGAGACCTGCGGCGGGATCTGCTGCCGGTTGTTTGTGCTGCTTCGGTCCTGGGTGGCGTGAGCGGGGCGGTGGTTCTGCTGAACACGCGGCAGGTCACCTTTCTGCACCTCGTACCCTGGCTGCTGCTGGTCGCTTCCCTGCTGTTTGGGATCAGCGGGCCGGTGTCGCGATGGCTGCGGGCGCGCTCGGCTGAGCCGCATGTGGTGAAAGCGCCGGCTATGGTGCCTTTGTTCCTGGTGTTGCTGCCGGTGTGTTTTTATATCGGCTACTTTGGCGCGGGGGCGGGTTTCCTGATTATGAGCGCGCTGGCGCTGTTCGGGGTGGAAGAGATACATACACTGAACTCGCTGAAAGTGCTGGCGGCCTGCTTGTCTAACTTTTGCGCTGTGGTGACGTTTGTGTTCAGCGGAGCGGTGATCTGGCATTACTGCCTGATTTCGATGGTGTTTGCTGCGGTGGGTGGCTATGTTGGGGCTCAGTATGCACGACGCATGAATGGGGATGTGCTGCGAACGATCGTCGTGATTACAGGGTGCGTGATGGCTGCTTACTTTTTCTGGAAGAATGGTTGATGGGGTGAGCAGGGGGTGCGGATATGAGTCATGAGGGGATTCGGATCGTAAATGCTGAGCAGGCTCGGCGTGAGGATATGGCGCATGAGCAGATGCCTGCGGACGCGGTGACTCCGAAGAAGGTGCGGGTGAAGAAGACGGAGGGGACGGGCGTCGAGATCGACTGGAAGGATGGGCACCAGAGCGTGTGGAACTTCGCGTGGCTGCGGAATGCTTGTCCCTGCGCGACGTGCCATGAAGACCGGGAGAAGACGGGGAGACTGCCGGGGGTGGCGAAGCCGAAGGAACAAACTTTGCTGAAGATGTATGAGCCTCCGGTGCGGCCGCTTGAGGTAACCCCCGTCGGCAAGTATGCGCTGAAGTTCAAGTGGAGCGATGGGCACGAGAGCGGGATTTATTCGTGGGAGTATCTGCGGCGTGTGTGTCAGTGCGAAACGTGCGTCAAGCAATAGGTTTCGCAGCCAGCAAAGTATTTGCAACGTCTGTGGGATGGGAACGGCGAGGTAGAACAAGGCAGCCTAAGTTGCAACGCCAGAGAGTTGCGTGAGGGCTTGCTCCACACTATCGGCTACGAGGAGGAGTTCACGGCTCTTCGGCTTGAGCATGCCTTCGGCGACGCAGTGATCGAGGAAGATCAGGAGCTTGTCGTAGAAGCCGTTGATGTTGAGCAGAAGGATGGGCTTGGCGTGGATCTTGAGGGTGTGCCAGGCGAGGACTTCAAAGAGTTCTTCAAAGGTACCGAAGCCGCCGGGTAGCGCGATGAAAGCATCGGCTTTTTCTCCGATGAGCGCCTTGCGAGTGTGCATGGTGCTCGTGACGTGGAGTTCGGTGATGCCGTGATGGGCGACTTCGAGATCGACGAGGACCTCGGGGATGACGCCAATGACTCGGCCGCCGGCGGTTAGCGCGGCTTCCGCTACTGCCTTCATGAGGCCCACGTTGGATCCACCGTAGATCAGGGCGATGTTGCGGGTGGCGAGGGCACGGCCCAGTTCTTCCGCGGCGGCTCGGTAGGCGGGGTTGGCCCCGGTGGCGGAGGCGCAGAAGACAGCAACGTTGCGAATCATAGAGACGAGAATATCAAGTATTGCAAAGAGGAACGGAGAAGAGGATGAAGGCCGACCGTCGCTTTGGAGCAAGGCGATCGGCCTGAAGGAATGGGGAGAACTGAGTTGATACCGCGGATTTCCAGAGAGGAGTTAGCGAATAATGATCGTAGCGCCATTGTGATCGCTGATCACCTCTTCAATGAGCGAGCCTTCGGGATGATTCGGAGTGGCGCTGTTGGCCACGATGCGCGTACCAACTTCCAGGTTCAAGGTGACCGGTTTTCCTGGATCGAGCGTCATTACCTTATCGCCCACCCTGACTTCCATTGCAGAGCCGGAGTCGTTGCGGAGACTGAGCTTGACCGTGGTGGACTTCGTCTTGGCGAACATTGCGTGAACAGGAGACGAAATGCTTGCAGGAGCGGCATAGACGACCGGAGCTGCAAGGAGAGAGGTGGCGACAACAGCGACAGTGAGACGATTGAAACCCTTCATAGGTAGCTCCCGAAATTTCTAAATTCGACGGGAGTTTCTGCCATGGTTCAGAAGCTCGTCGTGGAAAGAAGTACGCAGATGGTTCGCAGATAGTTCCGGGAAAAATCCGGATTTGACCTTTGATTTGTTGCGCGAAGGTTAATTGGTTCGATGCCTGTCCATGAGTGAACAGGCTGTTCGCAAGTGGACATGAAATGGAGATGTTTTCAGTGGGTTTTTGGATCAGCGGGCGTGCGCGAGATATAGAGCTTAAAATAGAGATGGAGCGTGTGTGAGTTGAGTGAACTGTTAAAAAATATGAATCCGCAACAACAGGAGGGAATCCAATCGGTCGATGGACCGGTGCTTCTGCTTGCAGGCGCAGGGTCGGGCAAGACACGGGTGATTACGCATCGCATTGCCTACCTGATTCAGGAGAGAGGTGTGCCTGCGGATTCCATCCTGGCGGTGACGTTTACGAATAAAGCCGCCAAGGAGATGGCCGAACGGGTCGATAAGATCCTGGGGCACTCTTCGCTCGCGAAACCTACACTGGCAACGTTTCATAGCTTCTGTGTGCGCGTGCTGCGGCGGGATATCGAGGCGCTGCGCGTGGGTGGAGTGGGGCTGACGCGGACCTTTGCTATTTATGATGAAACCGACCAACAGGCGGTGGTGAAGCAGGCGTTGAAGCGACTGGCCATCGACGATAAGTCGCTGAAGCCGAGGGTGGCGCTGGGAAGGATCTCGTGGGCCAAGAACCATATGATCGACCCCCAGGAGTATTTTCTTGCCAGCACGAACCCAATGGAGGAAAAGATTGCGCACGTCTTTGAGATTTACAAGAAGGAGCTTTTTAAGGCGAACGCGCTCGACTTCGACGATCTACTGCTGGAGACCGTGCGGCTGTTGAAGTCTTCCAGCGAAACAAGAGAAAGATACAACCGGCGTTACAAATATATTCTGATTGACGAGTACCAGGATACGAACCGGCCGCAGTACGAATTGATGAAGCTGCTGGCGGGGTCCAGTGGAAATGTTTGCGTGGTCGGCGACGAGGATCAGTCGATTTATAGCTGGCGCGGCGCAGACATCAAGAACATTCTCGAGTTTGAAAAGGACTTTCCCGGAACCAGGACGATTCGACTCGAGCAGAACTACCGCTCGACGCAGACGATTCTGGAAGGCGCGAGCGCTGTGGTGGCGCAGAATACGCAGCGCAAGGGAAAGAATCTTTGGACGGCGCGCGAGGGTGGCTCGCTGATTGGCTATTACGAGGCGCCGGATGGGGAGAATGAGGCGCTGTTTATTGCGGATCGCGTGCAGCGGTATCTGCGGGAGGCAGGCGCGCAGGAGGATACGCCGCGCTGTGCCGTGCTGTACCGGACGAACTCGCAGTCGCGACTGGTGGAAGAGGCGCTGCGGCGATATCAGATCCAATACCACATGGTCGGTGGCTTCTCGTTCTATGACCGCGCTGAGGTAAAGGACATTCTGAGTTATCTGAAGCTGGTGCAGAATGTGCATGACTCGGTTGCGCTGGGAAGGGTGGTGAACTCGCCGCCGCGTGGAATCGGAAAAACGACGATGGAGACGCTGGAGCGGATGGCTCTATCGAGTGGCATGAGTACGTGGGACGCGATGGGCAGGGCGATTGAGGATAAGTTGCTGCCGCCACGCGCGCTGATGGCGCTGAGTAGTTTCAGACGTTTGATTGAGGATGCCAGAGCGATGCTGGGTCCGGGGTTTGCCGAGAAGCTGGCTGGTGATCTTGTGGGGGATGGGAAAACTTCCCTCTCTTTAGCTGCGGCTGAGGATGTTTCGTTCGAGTTTGGTGCAGAAGATGAGGAGGAGACCGCGGTAGCTGCCGGGGTGGTTGAGGATACGGGCGCGAATAGTTCGTTCGATACGAGCTTCAACTTTGGATTTGACTTCGGACCCAGTGAGGAGATCTCCACGATTGCACCGGTGAATGCTACCGACTCCGATGCGTCCCATGGAATCGATGCGGCGAACTTTAATCCGTTTGCGCCGGTGATATTGAAGAAGTCTGCCGGTACAACAATGGAAAGAGCCGCCGAGATCAAGATGGAGGACGAGAGACCCGCGTTTCGTAAGCCGGGCGACGCAGCGACACTGCCGGAGCTGATCAAGTTTTTGAATGACCGGAGCGGCTATATCCGCGCACTCGAAGAAGAGGCGACGCCGGAGTCTTTTTCGCGGATCGAGAATTTGAAGGAACTGGCAAATGCGGCGCAGGATGCGCAGGAGCGCGGCGAGACGCTGCATGAGTTTTTGGACCACGCGGCGCTGGTGAGCGATGCGGACAGCTACAGCGAGGAGGCGAGAGTCACGCTGATGACGCTCCACGCGGCCAAGGGGTTGGAGTTTCCGCTGGTGTTTCTGACCGGGATGGAGGAGGGTCTGTTTCCGCACTCGCGGACGTTGACCGATCCTACGGGCCTCGAAGAAGAGCGGCGGCTTTGCTATGTCGGGATGACGCGGGCGATGGATACGCTGGTGATGACGAGAGCCCGGTACCGGCGGAGATATGGAAGCGACATGCCGGAGGCGAGCATCGCTTCACGATTTCTAGAGGAGGTGCCGGCGCGGCTGGTGGAGGATCTGGGGAGTCCGCCGGCGAGGCCACAGTTTTCGGGGTCGGAGTATGGTTCGGGGTACGGCGGCGCGTATGCGACACCTTATCCGAAGGCAAATCGGTTCGGCCGTTCGAACGCAGAAGAGGGTGAGCGGCACTATAGCTACGAGGATGAGGACCAGAGTGGCGAGCGGGGAGCGAAGGCTGCGGCGCGGGCCACAGGATTTGGTGGAACCCGTCGGCTCGGACAGAGCGGGAAGACGGCCGCGCCCGGGCAGTCGATCGATAATATTGCCAGCTTCTTTGCGGCGCGAGGACAGAAGATTACACGGCCCAAGCTGGAGGTGGAAGCGCCGACGGGCAAGACGGGACTGAAGCAGGGATCGCGGGTTCGGCATCCGAAGTACGGCGAGGGAACTGTGTTTCGTCGCGAAGGCGATGGGGATGACGCAAAGATTACAGTACAATTTCAACAGCACGGCGTGAAGAAGCTGGTGGAGAAGTTTGCCCAGCTGGAGCGCCTCTAAAGTTTTGAAAAATCGCACCTATAGAAAGATTGGCAAGATACATGGCAAATACGAAAAGCATCACCGACACACAGGAGCGCAAGAAGGTAAAGCGCGCGGCGCGCAAGGCAGCCCCACCGAAGGGCCCGCGCGCCGGTGCTCGCGGCGAGAACAAAGCAAAGGTCAAGAAGGCCTCACGCGGCCAGAGCAAGCGGTAAGCTATCCAGTTGAGCGGAGCCGCTGCATTATCTGCAGCGCTTCTGGCTCAGGATGAGACAGTCTGCGCAGCATCTGAATCGCAATTGCAGTTGAAACGCCCCGCACCAATTCTTCTGTAAGCAGGAGCGAGCGCGCTGGCCAGGCAAATCTTTGCGACAAAGTCGATCGACAAGCTGATCTCTGAATCGGAGAGGCCGGAGCACGCGTTGAAGAAGACGCTGGGACCGGTGTCCTTGACGGCGCTGGGGATCGGCGCGGTGATCGGGTCTGGCATCTTCACCGTGATCGGCACAGCGATTGGCGGCAATCCGGCGAAGATTGCGGACTGGAAAGGTTCGCCGATTCTCGACCTGATCGTTGGGTGGCTTCATCACACCAGCGGTGCGGTGGCGGGGCGTCCGGGCGCTGGGCCCGCGCTCGCGTTGTCGCTGGTGCTGGTGGCTATCGTTTGCGCGCTGACGGGACTCTGCTATGCGGAGCTGGCGTCGATGATACCGATTGCCGGGTCGGCGTATACGTATACGTATGCGACGCTGGGCGAGTTGATTGCGTGGGTGATCGGGTGGGACCTGATCCTCGAGTATGCCTTCAGCAATATGAGCGTCAGCGTGGGCTTCGCGGCTCACCTGGTGGCGTTGCTGGATTGGATCGGAATCCCGCTATCGCCGAAGTGGTTATCTCCGGCTTATTTGCCGCTTGGCCTCCAGGACTTGCAGGGCAGGGACATCTACGCCAGCGGATGGCACGCTGGATTCAACATTCCGGCGTTCCTCGTTGTGTTGCTGCTGACGGTGGTCCTGGTGCGTGGCATTCGGGAGTCGGCGCGGACGAACAACGTCATGGTGCTGGTGAAGATTGCGGCGATCCTGCTGTTCGTCTTCTTCGGGCTGAGCTTTATTCATCCCGC
>JAOAPF010000505.1 GCA_025462755.1 Edaphobacter sp. | reverse complement strand
AATCCGAAGACCGTGGAGGAGCTGCGGGTGGTGTCGCGAGATACGAAGTCAGAGTACAACCCGTACTGGCGGCAGGCGATGAGTTTCTGGGAGATGGCGACATCGATGGTACTGCGTGGCGCGCTCGATGCGGACCTGTTCCTTGACTCGAGTGCCGAGGGGATTCTTATTTACGCGAAGTTTCACCACTTCCACGCGGAGACGGAAAAGCAGAGCGGGAACCCGTTTATGCGGAAGACGGCTGAATTGATCGCGAAATACCCAGCGGCAAACGCGTACTATGAGGTATTTTTGAAGAACTTCGGAGTTGCGAAGTAGTGGGTTGAGGATGCCACCCGCTGCCAGTAGTCGAAATTCAAAAGTCATCAAGACTCCGCGTGAGGCTCTCTACCGGGCGTTCACCGATCCCGAAGCTTGATCGTCTGGCTTCCGCCGGGGGAGATGAGAGGCAGGCTGCCGGTCGTTCCTCGAGAAGCTG
This sequence comes from Edaphobacter sp., assembly GCA_025462755.1. Lineage (GTDB taxonomy): Bacteria > Acidobacteriota > Terriglobia > Terriglobales > Acidobacteriaceae > Edaphobacter. The sequence goes on along the minus strand of JAOAPF010000505.1, from coordinate 5,744 downwards.
GCTCGGTATATCTCGAGTGGAAGGTGGTAAGTCCAGTTCAGTCGAAGCCGAAAATTGAAAGTGACTCGACCACCATTCCGGGGGCATTCCTTTTTTGCATCATTTCTGTTACAAATGCGTAATAGCCTCAGGGAATGAGATTCCGCGGTGATGGCCGGCTGACGTGACGCGCCCGCCGTAAATTGTTGAAAAGAACGCAGGTAGTGAACTATGGCAAAGGCAGTTTGGAACGGTCAGACGCTGGCCGAGAGTGAGAAGACGGAGACGGTTGAGGGAAACATCTATTTCCCGGAAGAATCGGTGAAGCGGGAGTTTTTGAAGTCGAGTTCAACGACTTCCAGTTGCCCTTGGAAGGGACAGGCGCGGTATTACACCATCGTCGTGGATGGGCAGGAAAACCCCGATGCGGCGTGGTATTACCCTGATCCAAAGCCTGCGGCGCGGAATGTGAAACATCATGTGGCGTTCTGGCGCGGTGTCGAAATCACCAAGTAGTTGAAACTAGAGGGATTCTGCGGGAGGGGCCATCGCCCCTCCCGCTTTTGTTCTAGTAAGCGCCTGCCCGGTCAAGGGGGAGGCGTATCTGGAAGCAGGTGGCGCCCGGCTTGGACTCTACGGTAACGAAGCCGGAGTGCTTGCTGACAATGCGCTGTACGGCGTCCAGGCCTAGCCCAAGGCCGCGTCCGGGGGCCTTGGTGGTGAAGAACGGCTCGAAGATGCGGGAGCGGATGGATGGGTCGATGCCGGGGCCGTCGTCCCAGACCTCGACCAGCGCCATGGAGCCGTTGAGGTGGGTGATGAGCCGCAGGGTTCCCATGTCGTTCATGCTTTCGAGGGCGTTTTCGATGAGAGCGGTCCAGACCTGGTTGAGCTCGCTGCCGTAGGCGCTGACGGGCGGGAGGTCGGGGTCGAAGTTGAGCTCCACGGTAACGTTCTTGAGCCTGGAGTTGAACATAACCAGCGTGTTTTCAAGGGACTGGGCTAGATCGACGTCCTGGATGGGCGCCTGATCCATGTAGGAGTAGTCCTTGATGGCGCTGATGAGGTCGAAGATGCGGACAGTCGAGTCGACGACGGTTTCGGCCATGCGCTCGACGCGAAGGGAGCCGGCGACGGTGGCGACGGCGACAGGAAGGACCTCGGGACGGGTGATGGCGGCGAGTTCGTCGAGCAGGTCGATTGGGAGATTAGTCTCCGAAAGCGCGGGGGCGATCGTCCAGGCGCGGGGGACGTTGTGGGCTTCGAGCCAGCGGACGAGGGCTGCTTCGTTGTCGGTGACGGCGAGGGGGCTTTGCGGCCCCTGCGAGTGGCTGGAGAAGGCGGACATGCGGGCACGGGCGTTCTGTACCCACGCGCGATAGCCTGCGATCTCCTCCTCGGAGAGACAGAGATTGCCGAGGCGGTACTTTAGCTCGCCGTATTCGCGAAGCTCGCCGAAGAGGCTGGCGGCGGAGCGCTGGGCGGCGGAGGCGGGGTTGTTGAGCTCGTGGGCGAGGTTGGCGGCGAGCTTGCCGAGAGCGTTTAGTTTTTCCGACTGCTGCTCGATGCGGGTGACTTCGCGGACGCGGTCGAGCAGAATGGAGACGCTGCGCTGAGCCATTGATGGGATGGCAGCGAGCATCTCGGGGAAGAGGGTGTCGGGGATGTCGAGTGACCATATGGCACCGACCGCGAAGCCCTCGCCTCCGTAGTTCTTCATGCGCGAGAAGGGGAGCTTGCCGGTCATGGTGCCGGCGCGTCCGATGAACAGGGCAACGTTCCCGGACTGGCGGCGGCGTACCTGCACCTCTCCGCGGAGGATGAAGTTCATATGTTTGGCGGGGTCGTTGTCGCGAAAGAGGATGGCGCGGTCGGGACCGACGCGTTCGTTGCCGCGGGTCGCAAGCCAGGTGTACTCCTCCTCGCTGAGTCCGTCGAGTGGGGCTACGGTGCGGAGAGCGGCGACGATCTCGGGGAGCGGCGTGGGCTGCGCCGGTGGGCCGGCCATGATCGGCTGTTCTGCCTGAATGAGCGGCTGTCGGGAAAGCAGGCCTTCGTAGCTGTTTAGTGTGGCCATTCTCAGAGCTCCTTCTGCTGCCAGGGCATCGAATCGTTTCTATTAGTTTACGTCTATCTTGTTACAGGAGTTTCCGGATTCGCAGTCTTACGCCACCGCATTTGCCGATGACTATATCGGGTTGATAGGAAGAGGCGACATCCTGATTAGACGCCGCCTCTTTGACTTCGACTTGTAAATTTTCGTCTATCTTTTGATGTTGGTTTAGTTTAGGCCTTCTGGTCCTGGGCGGGTGGCTATGCTTTCTGAACGGCACCATCGACGACGACGACCGGGTCGAGGAAAGGCATGGATTTGCGAAGTTCGGCGCCGACTTTTTCGATCTGGAGCTCGGATTCGGCCTTGCGGATGCGAGCGAATTCTTTGCGTCCGGATTCATTTTCGGCGAGGAACTTTTTGGCGAAGCTGCCGTCCTGGATGTCGTTGAGGAGAGACTTCATCGCTTTTTTGACCTCGGGGGTGACGATGCGGGGACCGGCTACGTAGTCGCCCCACTCGGCGGTGTCGGATATCGAGTGGCGCATGTATTCGAGGCCGCCGCGATACATGAGATCGACGATGAGCTTGAGTTCGTGGAGGACTTCGAAGTAGGCGAGCTCGGGCTGATAGCCGGCTTCGACGAGGGTTTCGAAGCCTGCCTTGACGAGAGCGCTGGTGCCGCCGCAGAGGACGGCTTGCTCGCCGAAGAGGTCGGTCTCGGTCTCTTCGGTGAAGGTGGTTTCGAGGACGCCGGCTCGGGTGCAGCCGATACCCTTCGCATAGCTGAGTGCGAGGGCGAGGGCGTTGCCGCTGGGGTTTTGTTCGACGGCGACGAGGCCGGGGATGCCGCCGCCTTCGGTGAAGACTTCGCGGACACGGTGGCCGGGGCCTTTGGGGGCGACGAGGGAGACGTCGGCGGTGGGCGGCGGCGTGATGGTGCGGAAGCGGATGTTGAAGCCGTGGGCGAACATGAGGGTGACGTTGGGCTTCATGTTGGGGTTGATCTCAGCGTGATAGACCTTCGCGGCGGTCTGGTCGGGGGTCAGGTTCATGATGACGTCGGCCCATTTGCTGACTTCGGCTACGGTATCGACAACGAGGCCGGCCTTGCGGGCGCGCTCGGCGTTGGGGGAATCGGGGCGGAGGCCTACGCGGACGTCGACGCCCGAGTCCTTGAGGTTGAGGGCGTGAGCGTGGCCCTGCGAGCCGTAGCCGATGATGGCGACTTTCTTTGCCTGGATGAGAGCGAGATCTGCGTCTGCGTCGTGGTATGCCTTTGCCATTGTTCTGTTCAATCCTTTGCGGGAGACGTACTCCCCTGTTGTTGGTCTAAAGTCTTCGAATGATTGCGCTTAAGTCTGGACCAGGGGCGGTCGCGATTTCCGGGGGTCACTTTTTTTGCTGCGTTCAGTTTATCCGTTCCAATGGATGTTTTCTCACTCCTCTTCTTCTTCCTGTCATTCAATGTCGGTGAATTCGGTGGGGAGGATTTCGCCAGTGTCAGACTCCTCGGGGAAGGTGGGTTGGTTGGGGTCGGTCGGGTCCGGTGTGCCAAGGGCCTTCAAGACGCGACTGGTGTGGTGGCCTCGGCGCATGGCCATGCGGCCGGTGCGGGAGACCTCGAGGATGGTGTAGCCGCTCTCGGTGATGACCTGAATGAGGCCTTCGATCTTGGAGGAGCTGCCGGTGAGTTCGAGCATGATGGACTCGGGGGCGAGGTCGACGACGCGGGCCTTGAAGACGTTAGCGAGCTCGAAGATTTGCGAGCGGGAGTTCTGGCCGAGGGGGTGCGCGGGGCCGGCGGCCACCTTGAGGAGGCAAAGCTCGCGGATGACGGCATCGGCGCGGCCGACCTCGTCGACGTCGACGGTGATCTCGAGTTTGTAGAGCGAAGCGCGGATGCGGTGGGCGGCATGGTCGGGCGCCTCGCAGACGATGGTCATGCGGGAGACGTCGGTGCGCTCGGATTCGCCTACGGTCAGCGAGACGATGTTGATGTTGAGACGGCGGAAGAGCGAGGCGACTCGCGTGAGGACGCCGGGTTTGTCCTGGACGTGGGCTACGAAGGTGTGGAGCATGAGACCTCGCTGGAATTTGGATTGCGCAGACTGTAGAGGGTGTGGCGCTGGCATTCGTGGCCTGCGGGGACGCGGGGATGATCGAAGTCGAGCTCGGGGCGGTGGGTCATGCCTAGTTTTTCCATCACATTACGTGACGCGCGGTTGGGGAGTGTGGTGATGGCGACGATTTCGTTGAGGATGAGTTTGGTGAAGGCGAAGTCTACGATGGCTCGTGCGCCTTCGGTGGCGAGTCCTTTGCCCTGAGCGGAGTGTGCGAGTCGCCAGCCGATCTCGACTGCTGGCTGAGGGAGGTTGGGCACGACGTCCCGCAGGGTTTGCAGGCCGATGGTTCCGATGAAATCGCCGTTGTCGCGTAGGGTGGCGGCGAAGAAGCTGAAGCCTTCGCGATCGAAGGCGGCGAGGTAGCGGTCGATGTCCAGGTCACTCCGCTCGCGTGTGAACGGGCCTGCGAAGTACCTCATGACGACGGGGTCGGCGTTCATTTGGGCGAAGGGCGCGCGGTCGGCCTCCTGCCAGCGGCGGAGGAGGAGGCGCGGGGTTTCGAGTTGGAGCGGCTGGGTCAATTCTTGGTTCTCAAAAAACGAGCTGCGAGACAGTGGAGAATTACCTGCATAAATTTGTGGTGCGTTGCTATTGGGGTGGCACGTGGGGGTTCTCGTCGGAGTGAGGTGGCGGAGGCAGCGGAGGTGCGGGATAAGAGGGAATGAAGGTTTTGGGAATTTCGAAGAGGATGAGTTCGCCGGGTTTGGCCTTTGGGCTGGCGTTGCTGCAGAGATTGCCGGTGGTGATGCCGCTTTTGACGATGCTGTCGATGGGGTAGTTGGTGTAGAGTTCGGCGCGTGGGCGGCAGTCGGCATACATGTTCGCGAGGATGCGGATGATGGTCGCGTTGCCGTAGTTCACGAGGATGATTCCGTTTTTGTCGGTGCCCATGGCGACGGAGCCGATCTGATCGACGCGGAGGGCTACATTTAATCTTTCGTTGGGGATCGGCTTGTTGGTTTGGGCGTTGATGATGCGGATGTGAAGTGGTGGTGCCGGTTGGGCGTGGGAAGTTGAAATTCCGCAGATTAGCAGGAGCAGAGCAGCAGCAGTGCAAAGGTTGTCCACGAGGCATTTGGCGCGGGCCTTCAGCCCGTTTGGGGCTGATTCGGCGTTTTGGATGGATGGGATCGGCATATTGTTATTGTTGAGCCGAAGTGGAATTCGCGCCTGGAGAGCAGGCATGTCATTTGCCGAGGCTGCGATGGTGTAAAGAGTATCGGGCTGAAGGCCCGAGATCTTGTAGCCTGGGGCGAAGCCCCAGGTCAGATTTGACGTTGCGTTTGCGGGCTGAAAGCTCGCGTTATACTCTCCAACGTGCCCCAGTCCCTTTCGTACGTTCTTGTGCATCTGGTGTTTAGTACCAAGGACCGACGTCCATTCTTGAATGATGCAATCCGGACCGAGATGCATTCGTACCTGGCTTCGGTTCTCAATGGATCTGAAAATGTCTGCGTTCGTGTTGGCGGTGTTGCCGATCACGTCCACGTCGCATTCTTCCTTGCGAGAACGGAATCGGTTTCGCGAGTGGTCGAAAGATTGAAGGTTTCGTCGTCCAAGTGGATCAAGACGAAGGGCCCAGAGTT
>JAOAPF010000174.1 GCA_025462755.1 Edaphobacter sp. | reverse complement strand
GTCTCTTCGCCGTCGATGATGGTGCCGCAGTTAATGTCCATGTCGTCGGACATGCGGTTGTAGAGGGTGGTGTTGGAGGCGATTTTGAGGGATGGCGTGGGTTTGCAGCCGAAGACTGAGCCGCGGCCGGTGGTGAAACAGATGACGTTGGCTCCGCTGGCTACCTGGCCGGTGGCGGAGACGGGGTCGAAGCCGGGGGAGTCCATGAAGACGAGGCCGGGGGTGTGGATGGGTTCGGCGTAGCGGTAGACCTCGTTGAGATTGGTGGTGCCGCCCTTGGAGATGGCTCCGAGGGACTTCTCGAGGATGGTCGTCAGGCCGCCGGTCTTATTGCCGGGCTGGGGGTTGTTGTCGATGGAGCCTTTGTGGCGGGCGGTGTACTCCTCCCACCAGTGAATGCGTTCGATGAGGCGATGGGCGACTTCGGGGCGGGAGGAGCGACGAGTGAGGAGGTGTTCGGCGCCGTAGATCTCGGGGGTCTCGGAGAGGATGGCGGTGCCGCCGTTGCGGACGAGGAGGTCGACGGCCGCGCCGAGGGCCGGGTTCGCGCTGATGCCGGAGTAGGCGTCGGAGCCTCCGCACTGGAGGCCGAGGATGAGGTTGGAGGCGGAGACGGTTGTCCGGGTGACTTGATTAGCCTGCTCGAGGAGTTCGAGGACGGTGGCGATGCCCTTTTTTATGGAGCTGGCGGTGCCGCCTTCTTCCTGAATGGTGCTGGTGCGCAGCGTGCTTGCGGGGCCGGTGAGACCGCCGGGGCTGATGAGATTAATGAGGGGTTCGATCTGGTTGGTCTCGCAACCCAGGCCGAGGAGGAGGACGCCGGCGAAGTTGGGGTGGTTGGCGTAGCCGACGAAGACGCGGCGGAGGAGGTCGGCGGGTTCGCCGTGTTCGGCCATGCCGCAGCCTGTGCCGTGAGTGATGGTGACGACGCCGTCGACGTTCGGGTAGGCACTGAGGATTTCGGGGGTGAAGTACGCGGCTATGCGGCGGGCGACAGTGGCGGAACAGTTGACGGTGGTGAGGATGCCTACGTAGTTTCGCGTGGCGACTCGGCCGTTGGGGCGGACTATACCGTGGAAGGTAGCGGAGGGTTCGAGGAGTTTGGTCGGGTGAGATTCGGTGCCGATGGAGTAGTCGCGCTCGAAGTCTCCGGTGACGAGGTTGTGGGTGTGGACGAGTTCGCCGATGGCGATCGGCTGGGTGGCAAAGCCGATGATCTGGTTGAACTTACGGACGGGCTGGCCGAGGGCTATGGCGTGGATGGCCAGTTTGTGTCCGGCAGAGATGTCGGAGAGCGCGGTGAGGCGCAGACCGTTGAGCGACTGGCCCGCGGCCAGAGGCTTGAGGGCGACCACAACGTCGTCCGAACTTCCGAGCTTGAGAGTCTGGTGGCTCAAACTGTCCTAATTATTTCCGGTTATTGGTTGCGCGGACTCTACCGACCCAATCATTGGTACGACCACACTCTACTCCAAATGCACGCTAAAAGGATAGTGGCTGCCGCCCCCCGTGGTTTTTTTGCGCAAAGTCTTCTATCTAATGGAGATCAGTTTGTACCGGGGTGCGTAATGGTATTGGGTTTATTTAGAAGGTATTGCATTTCTATTCACCGGCACCTGAGTGATCCCCAGGATCAGATGCGCAGGGGCTCTGGAGGTTGAAATTTGTCAAGCGCGAGGACTGATACGGCAGATGGGGTGAATTGCCAAAACTATCGGATATTTCACCTTTCGTTTGGAGTTTCGGGGGAGGACGCGATCGCAACTATAGTTAGGTATGGTTGTTCTCTTTCGTCGGTCTTTGGTTGTGATTGCGTTGGGTTGGATGGGAGTATCCGGCGGGATCGGTTTCGCGCTGGCTCAGAGTGGAACTCCTCCGGTGTCGCAGGCGGAGCAAAAGATTGCAGGAACGAAGCCGGATGAGGGGGAGCGGCCACTGCCGGATATTCCTGCGCTCATGCACTCGGTGGAGGCGAATCAGAGGGCTTCAGAAGCGATTGAAAAGGACTATATGTACCGTTCGTTGCAGACGCATGATGAGACCGATGGGCATGGCGGCGTGAAGAAGAGCGAGACGATGGAGTATGACGTCTTCTGGGTGAACGGCGTTCCGGTGCATCGGTTGACGAAGAAGAATGGAAAAGAGCTGAGCGCGGACGAGCAGAAGAAAGAAAACGAAAAGATCGACAAGGAGGTGGCGAAGGCCAAGGAGCGACGTGCGAAGGCGGATGAGAAAGGCACCGAGACGGACCCGCGTGGACACGAGGTGGTCACCGTGTCACGGCTGCTGGAGCTGGGAAGTTTTACCAATGCGCGGCGGGTGCAGCTGAATGGGCGGGACACGATTGCGGTAGATTTTGTGGGTGATCCGAAGGCAAAGACGACGAACCGGTTCGAGGACGTGATCCGCGACATGGCGGGAACGGCCTGGGTGGATGAACAGGACAGAATGCTGGTGAAAGCGCAGGGCCATTTTGTCAACAACTTCAAGATTGGCGTGGGGATGGTCGTCAATATTCAGAAGGGGACCAACTTTTCGATGGAGCAGCGGAAGGTCAATAACGAGGTCTGGCTGCCGGCGATGGTGGAGGGAAATGGGGCGGCGCGGGCGCTTTTGTTCTTCCACTTCAACGGGAGATTTCAGGCGGTGGAGTCGGACTATCGGAAGTTCAAGGCGACGTCGACGATTCTGCCGGGGATGAGCACGGTCGAGCCGGAGCCTGAGCCTAAGTGATTTTTAGTGGTGAAGGATCGAGGCGTGGTGGAGAAGGCCCGGGGCTAAAGCCCCATAAATGTGGGTAGCTTTATCGCAGGGCTGAAGCCCTGCGCTTAATCCCAAAGGCAACCAAGGTCGAGGCGAGCGAAACCCCTGCACTCGATTCGATGGCGGCAGGGCTCTGTACTGCTCGATGGCGGCAGCTGGTACTGTTCGATGCGGCAGCTGATACTGTTCGATGCGGCAGTTTTGTACTGTCACGGAGCCAGCACCGGGGTGCCTAAAGATTGGGCGATATACGGGTGTTAAAACGCGCAAAGGGATAGCCTGAGCCATCCCTCCCGCAAAACTTGGTTGTTGCTGTGTAGTCTAAGTGCTAAAGACTAGAGAGGCTGGACGTCAGACGCCTGCCAACCCTTCGGTCCCTTTACCACATTGAACTGTACAGCCTGGCCCTCTTGAAGGCTTTTGAAACCGTTCGAATTGATCGCCGAGTAGTGTACGAATACATCCTCGCCGTTCTGACGGCTGATAAAGCCAAACCCCTTGGCATCGTTAAACCACTTTACTGTCCCTTGTTCCATGTCCGTTATTTCCTTATTGCTGTTGAATTTGCCGCTAGATCCAAATCGGGGTTCGTACAGTACGAGCTTTGCAGAAATCCAATCTGTTTCAAACGATGAGTGAAGGTTAGCACAGTCGGCAAGTTTTTTTTACAAAATCGCCTAAATAGTTACAGTTGCACAATTTATGGTGCACACAATGTGGAGAATTCCGCGGAAAAGTGGAATATTCAGCTTTTCGCATTCGACAAAGATAGGTCGAGGATGTTAGATATCACGAGGCTCCACGTGCGAGGTGGGAGCGGACGATGTCTTCGGCGCGCGCGAGGACCTGGTCGAGCGTCATGGCGGTGGAGTCGAGGATAACGGCGTCTGCGGCGGGCTGGAGCGGGGATTCGGCACGGTGGCGGTCGCGGTAGTCGCGCTCTTTCAGCTCACGGACGATGGCCTCTTTGGCCAGACGCTGCTGCTCGGCGGTGAGGGGATCGGGGGCCTGACGGTAGGCATTCTGGGGGGCGTTGGGGTCGCTGGAGAGCGATTCGGGGGTGGCCTGGCGGTAGCGGCGGTTGCCCCGGACCTCGGGGGCGGCGTCGAGAAAGATTTTGACTTCAGCGTCGGGGAAGACGGCGGTGCCGATGTCGCGGCCTTCCATGACGACGCCTCCGGCCTCGCCTAGAGCGCGCTGCTGCTGGACCATCCAGGCGCGGAGTCGGGGGTGGACGGAGATTTTTGAGGCGGCGGAGGTGACGTCGGGCTCGCGAATGCGGCGGGAGACATCCATGCCGTCGAGCAGGACGCGATTGCCTTCGAGCTGCGGCTGAAGGGTGATGCGGGTGTTGCTGGCGAGGTCCATCAGGGGCGCCTCTTCGTCGAAGTCGTAGTCGTTCTCGATGGCCTTAAGGGCGAGAGCGCGGTACATGGCTCCGGTTTCGAGGTTGAGGAAGCCGAAGCGGCGGGCGAGATGGGCGGCGAGTGTGCTTTTGCCGGCGCCGGCGGGGCCGTCGATGGCGATGACGGGTTGCTGGCGTTTTTGGGGGCGGGGGGCATCAGGCTGCCTTGGGTCTTTGGGGGATGTCTGAGACGGCTGCGTCATCCGATTTATTCGCTCTCCTCGGGTTTGAACTTGCGGGCCGGAGCGCGTTTGCCGAAGGGCTTTTTGTTGCCCTTGAATTTGTCGAAGGTGCTGGCGGGTTTGCCGGCGGCGCCTGCGGCGGATTTGGCGCTTGCAGCGGATTTCGTGAAGGGCTTTTTGCCTCCGAAGCTACCGGCCTTTTTGGTGAAGCCTCCGGCTGATTTGCCTGCGAAGCCTCCGCTGGATTTGCCGTAGGGTTTCTTCGCGCCGAAGTTGCTGCTCAGTCTTCGCGGGGACTCGCCGGAGTTTTCAGAGCGTGGGGCGCGGGCCGGGGCATCAGGACGCGCGGCGCGATCTGACGAAAAGGGGCGGGTGGTGCGGGGAGCGTCGAATTTGCGGAAGGGCGGGCCGCTGGGGCGTCCGCTGCGTTCTGCGCCGCGGTCGTTACGGTCTTCACGATTGCGGGAAAAGGTGGGCTTGCCGCCAAATGACTTTCGGGGTCCACTGAAGGACGGCTTGGCGGATCGATCTCCCCGGTCGGCGAGGTCGCGGCCGGGACGGTCGGTGTCGCGGCTGCGTTCGCCGGAGGGACGCGGGGTGAATTCGCGGCGGGGGGGGCGGGAGTCGCTGTCTCGGCTGAAGGAGGGTTTGCCGGCGAAGCCCTCGCGCTTGCGTCCGAAGGTGCCGGGCTGGGAGAAGGTCTTGCGGGGGCGGTCGCTTGATTCGCCTGCGTCGTTATAGGGGCGCGGGGTGTATTCGCGGCGCGGTGGGCGGGAGTCTCCGGAGGCTTCGTTGCGTCGGAAGGCGGGGCGGTCACTCTTGAATCCGGGGCGGTCGCTGTTGAAGCGCGGCTTGCTGCCGAAGGCGGGTTTGCTGCCGAAGGCGGGCTTGCTGCCGAAGGCGGGTTTGGAGCCGAAGGCGGGTTTGCTGCCGAAGGCGGGTTTGGAGCCAAAGGCAGGGCGCTTCCCTTCCCGGTCGGAGGCGGGTTTGCGATTGTAGGTGCGTGGGGTTTTTGCCGGGGAGAATGTGTCGGTGTCGTCTTGGACGTTGGAGGGAGATTGCGCGGCGGCGAGGCGGTCGGCTTTTTCTTCTTGCCAGGGCTTGGTGAAGCTGGGACGGTCGGGACGGTTGGACTCGCGGGTGAAGGGTCGGCGCTCGCGTGGGGTGGGGCGGTCTTCTGAATTGCGACCTGGTGAATTGCGACCTGGTTTAGTTACAAATCCTGTGCCGACCTTGCGGGGCTTGGGGATGAATTTTGTGATGCGCGCTGGGGCTTCGCTGGGCTCGGGTGTGTTGCCTTCGGTGGTGACGACGATGGAGTCGATGTCTTCGGGCGCGGGTGTTGCGACGGTGAGGAAGGCTGGGAGTTCGCCGGTGACGTGGAGAACGGTGCGGCCTTCGACGGCTACGGTTTCGAGCTGGCGGGCGGAGAGGAGCGCGTGGATAACGTCGCGGATGCGCGAGCGGGCGGCGATGGGGGAGAGGAAGGTTTCGATCTCTTCTTCGGACGCGACGATGGCCTGGCCCAGGTAGAGCGAGATGAGAGCGGAGAGGGCGGTGGGCTGGCCAGCGTTGGCTCCGGCTTTGATCTGTTTGGTGAAGCGGGTGGTGGTGAGTTCCCAGCGGGTGGGCGCGCCATCGGGCTGGGGGACGGGCAGGACGCGGAGGTGCTGCCACAGTTCGGTGAGGGCTCGGAGGACGGCGGTCTCGGTGACCTCTTTGCCGAGTTGGGTGGCGAGGTCGTATGCGGAGAGGCCCTGGCCGGAGTCCTTCGCTTGTTCGGCGAGGAGGGTGTAGGTGTTTGAGGCAAGGGGGGAGACCTTTGTGGCGCCGCTGGTGGTGGGCGGCTGCTTCCAGGCTTTGTCTCCGCGGAGGGTGAAGATGTAGGGGAAGGCTAGAGGAGAGACGAGGAAATCGGGTGTCTCGGTTCCGATGCCGGTGGGGTTGCCGAGGAGGTTGAGGGGGATGGCTCCGCCGTCGAGGATGAGGCGGGAAAGGAGGCTGCGGGATGGCTCGGTTTCGGCTAGCGTGGGAGCGGCGTTTGCAGCGCCAAGGGTGGCTTCGACGAACGACGGCGCGGGGGCGGGAAGCTGCGCGGGGCGCGGGGTGAAGAGCACGAGGCCGGAGGTGTTGAGCCAGTCGCGAAGCATGTTGATGGTGAGGATGGGGTCGGCGTTGTGGCGCCAATGACTGAGGCGGGCGGCGGCGAGTTGATCGGCCGAGGGAGTGCTTGGGTTTGGCTGGTTACTCAAGGGGGTGTTGCCTTCCTGCTGGGGCGAGGCTACCGCACAACAGCAAATCCTCAGCCTGGGCTGACGGATGACGATCTTCGTTTCTGTGGGGCTACGGTGGGACTCTGTTTCGAGTCAGAGATCCGCTGCACGTTCTTCTAAGGATACCGCAAAAAGACAGGGTTGCACGATTGCTGGCCCCAGAAACAGCAGATCCCACCACTCCGCGGCGCTTCGGTCGCGATGACGAGTATTTTGAAGACTTCAGGGACAGGACACTAAATGCGTTGGAAGGCTTTGGCGATGTCTTTGTGAGAGTAGCGAAGGGCGATGGGGCGGCCGTGGGGGCAGGCGGTGGGATGTTCGGTTTTGCCGAGTTCGGTTAGGAGCCAGTCGATCTTTGCGGGGTCGAGGGGCTGGTTGACCTTGATGGCGGCGTGGCAGGCGATGGAGGCCGCGATGCGGCGGCGGCGGGCTTCAGAGTTTTCGCTTTGCTGGTTGCGGTCGGGGATGGCGAGGACTTCTTCAAGCATGCGTTCTAGTTCGACGCCTTCGAGGCCTACTGGGGCGGCTTTGACGGCGAGGGTGCGGGGGCCGAAGGGCTCGACTTCGAAGCCGTTGCGGTCGAGTTCTTCGGCGATCTCGGCGAAGGTGATCATCTGGGCTGGGAGCATGTCGATGAGCAGAGGCATGAGGAGGCGCTGGCGCTGGATCTGCTCGGTGTCGCGATCGCGGAGGACTTTTTCGAAGAGGATGCGCTCGTGGGCTACGTGCTGGTCGATGATCCAGAGACCTTCTTCGTTGGTGGCGAGGATGAAGGAGTCGCGGAGCTGGCCCAGGGGCTTGAGGGTGGAGAGGGCGGTGAGGGTGTCGGCTCGCTGCGGGGTGGCTTCGTAGGTTGTGGGTTCGGCGTTGTCGTAGCCGATGGGGATGGAGTGGCCGGAGAACGCGAAGCGGCCGGGGGAGGGTGGGACGATGTGGGCGGCGAGGTTAAAGGTGGGAGATTTTATAGGTGAGGCGTGGAAGATTTCGGTGTCGGCTGGGTTGTACGGCTCGGATTGGGGGAAGGTGGTGGGTGGGCCGGGTTGGAAGAATGGCTGGCGGTAGGAATCTGTGGCGCTCCCAAAATGCGGGGGTTCTTCCCCTTCGACAAGCTCAGGGTCAGAATGACAATCCTTATTTGTTGTTTGAAGATTGTCATCGGCGGTGGGGAGGGGGCTTACGTCGAGGAGGAGCGAGCTGGAGGCTCCGTGAGGGCCGCTGGTTAGGGCGGTGGCGAAGCTGGCGGCGGGGCGGGCCTGCATGAGGGTGGTGCGCACGGTGTCGCGGATGAAGTCGTGGACGAAGGTGGGCTGGCGGAAGCGGACTTCGGTCTTTGCGGGGTGGACGTTGACGTCGACTTCTTGTGGGGGCATCTCGAGGAAGAGCAGGACGACGGGGAAGCTGGTGGGAGAGAGGATGTTGCGGTAGGCCTCGCTGAGGGCGTGGAGGATGAGCTTGTCGCGGATGAGGCGCTGGTTGACGAAGACGTAGATGGAGTTGCGATTGAGTTTTTGGAGTTCGGGCTTGGAGACGAAGCTGGTGAGGCGGAGGAAGCCGGGTTCGGGTGGGGTGTAATCGGCGTCTCTCTTCCAGGGTGGTGGCTCGGGGAGGCCGGCGCGGGTGAAATCGAGTTCGGCCGTTGTGGGGAGCATGTAGTTGCTGGTGTCTTTGCCGAAGATCTGGAAGAGACGGTCGGCGGCGTTGGCTACGGCGGGCGCGATGAGTAGGGCCTGGGTTGCAGAGTGGAGTTCGAAGTGTTTGGTGGGGTGGGCGAGAGCGTAGTGGGTTACCAACGCGGCGATATGGGATAGCTCGGTCTGTTCGGACTTGAGGAACTTGCGGCGGGCGGGGGTGTTGAAGAAGAGATCGCGAAGAGTGATGGTAGTGCCGATGGGAAGGCCGGCTTCTTCTACCCGGAGGATGTTGCCGCCGGCGATTTCTACTAAAGTTCCCGATACTTCTTCGACTGCGCGGGTTTCGAGCGTGAGGCGGGAGACGCTGGCGATGGAGGGGAGGGCTTCGCCGCGGAACCCGAGGGTGGCGATCGACAAGAGGTCGTCGGAGGTGCGGAGCTTCGAGGTGGCGTGACGCTCGAAGGCAAGGAGAGCGTCGTCCTTGACCATGCCGTGGCCGTTGTCGGCGATGCGGATGAGCTTGCGGCCGCCGGCTTCGACCTCGATGCGGATGCGGGTGGCGCCGGCGTCAAGCGAGTTTTCGAGGAGTTCTTTAACGACGGACGCGGGGCGTTCTACGACTTCGCCTGCGGCGATCTGGTTCGCCACGAGGTCGGAGAGGATGCGGATGCGGCCCATGAGTCGATTGTACGAGTAGGCAGTGAAGAGACAGCGAAATGGCCCTTCATCAGCACCTGGCTCGCATCTGGCAGAGTTTCGATTGGGCGTTGCAGCAAGGGAATGTCACTTGATGTGCAAATATTTGCACACGACTCGTCGGTCTCCCTCGTTTTGCGACAACGAAAACCGCGATTTTCGCAGGTTTTCATCGCGCGAAGCTTTGGCAGGTCAGATGCTTATCTCCTTGTACATTCACGTTTACCTGTGAACCTCTAAGGAGTTTTAATGAAACGGCTCTCTCTCGCTCTTGGTGCTCTCGTTCTCGCAACGTTTTGCACTCAAACCTCTAAAGCGGATACGTTCAACTTCAGCTTCACCGGTTCGTTGTTCAATGGATCTGGAATCATCACTGCAACCGAAGAAGGCAACACTAACGTATACGACATCACCGCCATCACCGGCACCACTAACGGCCAAACCATCACCGGATTGCTGGGAATCGGCACGTTCGATAACAACGACAACAAGCTGTATGACCCGGGCAATTTCTTCGGAAACTTGGATTTCGACCAGCACGGAGTCTCTTACAAGATTGGCACCGGCAATACTGCAAGCGAGGTGAATCTGCGGGAGGGCAGCGGCTTCTTCTTTCTCGACGAAATTGCTGAGTTGAATCCCCCGGGAAAGAGTGACAATCAAGCAGAACTCATTGACTTCGAAGTGACGAAGATTCCTTCCACCTCACCCGTTCCGGAGCCTGGATCGCTTGCACTGCTGGGGACCGGTATTTTGGGAGCGGCAGGTGCGATTCGCCGCCGTCTGATGGCCTAACGTCTGATGGCCTAACCGGCGATAGTTGTAATCAGAAGCCGCCTCGCAGGAGGCGGCTTTCTTTTTGATGACAATCATCAGAATCGGCTGTTCGAGGCAGGACGGATTGAGAAACGGAGACACGACGGAGGACATCCTACTTACGAAGGAGAATTACCCCAGGGGAGGATGCAAGATGATTCGTAAATTGAAGACAGGCGAGTTTCGGATTTATTCACGGCATCAGGATCCGAAGACGGGGCGGCGTAAAAACCTGGGGACGTTCGCGACGCGTGAAAAGGCACAGGAACACGAGAAGGCGATTCAGTACTTCAAACGGCATTGAAGTTTTAGCTGGGTGGGGGAAGCGGCGAAGGCGTCCTGGGGCTGGGATGTGTTGTGTGGAGAAGCGGATTTCTCCGCTCCGCTGCTCGCAAAATGCGCGAGCAGCTTCGGTCGAAATGACGGTTCTTGTTTGGAATAAAAGGCGATGGCAATGTAAGGTCAACGCTTTTTCTTTTTTGCGGAGTTGCTGTTTGTTTTGGAGATTGAGGTTTCCTGGTCGCGGTCGCCGACCATGTGGAGGCGCATGAAGTTGGTGGCGCCGGATTTGGTGCGGGTTCCAGCGACGATGCCGACGATCTGACGCTGATGGACGTGGCCCTGGGTTTCAAGAATGTCTTCGGCCATGTCGACGAGCTTGTCGGTGTCGTGGAAGCGGTCGCACAGGATGGGATAAGTGCCCCAGAGGAGCATGCAGCGGTTGATGACCTTCTGAAACGGGGAAAGGGCGAAGATGGGTGGGTCGGGGTGGTACTTGGAGAGCAGGCGGACGGTGGCGCCGGACTCGGTGAAGATGGCGATGGCGGCTACGTCGAGGTCGTCGGCCGCGTGGGACATGCACTCGCAGATGGTCTCGGCGACGGAGAGGCGAACGCTGGGATGATGGCCTAGCGCGGGCGGCGGGTCGATGCGGATCTGGTGCTCGGTCTCGGTGATGATCTTGGCCATCATGGCGACGGCTTCGACGGGGTACTTGCCTGCGGCGGATTCGGCGGAGAGCATGACGGAGTCGGTGCCGTCGTAGATGGCGTTGGCGACGTCGGAGGCCTCGGCGCGGGTTGGGCGCGGGTTGTCGATCATGGATTCGAGCATCTGGGTCGCGGTGATGACGGGTTTGCGATACTCGGCGGCGCGGCGAATGATGTGCTTTTGCAGGGCGGGAACTTTTTCGGGAGGAACTTCGACGCCTAGATCGCCACGGGCGACCATGATGGCGTCGGTGATCTCGAGGATGCTGTCGAGGTGTTCGATGGCCTGGGGTTTTTCGAGCTTGGCGATGATCCAGGCGTCGGATTTGAGGGCGGCGAGGCGGTCCTTGACGTGGCGGACGTCGGCGGCGGTGCGGACGAAGGAGACGGCGACGGTGTCGACGCCCTGACCAACGGCGAAGATAAGGTCTTCCTCGTCTTTCTCGGTCAACGAGGGGACGTTGACGGCGATGCCGGGGAGGTTGATGCCTTTGTTTTCGCCGAGCGTGCCGCCGTTGATGATCACGCAGGTGACGTCGACACCTTTGACGGACTCGACGTGCAGTTCGATGAGGCCGTCGGAGAGGAGGATGCGGGAGCCGGGTTCGAGGTTCTCGGCGAGGGTCTTGAAGGTGGTGCCGACGAGGGTGGCGGTGCCTTCGATCTCGCGCGGGGTGATGGTGAGGCGTTTGCCGGTGACGAGTTGGACGGGCTTGTGACCCTTGAGCTTGCCGGTGCGGATCTTTGGGCCCTGGAGGTCGGCGAGGATGCAGATGGGCTTGCGTTCCTCCTTCGAGATGGTGCGGACCATGCGGATGAGGTCGGCTTTTTGCGCGTGGGTGCCGTGAGAGAAGTTGAGACGGGCGACGTCGAGGCCCGCGCGGACGAGCTGACGGAAGATTTCAGGAGTGCTGGAGGCGGGGCCCAGGGTGGCGACGATCTTGGCGCGACGTGTACGTTCCATAGCGACAAAGGGAATTATGTTCGGGGTGGGGTTTAACGAAGTCTTCATGAGTCGCTTTTGCGGAACTTTCTCACCATCAGGGTTTAGGGATGGTATGACCTTGAGTTTAACTGACGTGGCAATTCTAAACGGCCGGAAGGCTATTTGGGGGCGACGGCTTGGAATGAGTTGTGTGTGGAAGGTGAAAGCGGGCGTGGAATTCGGTGTTGAACTCTGCGCCGCAGAGGACGCTGAGCGAGATGATGTAGAGCCAGAAGAGCAATGCGATGCCGGCTCCGAGGGAACCGTAGACCTGGGAGTAGTTGGCAAAGCGGGTTACGTACCAGCCGAAGATGAGAGTCGAGATGAACCACATTGCGGTGGAGACGATGGCTCCCGGTAAGACGCGTTTCCAGGATTGCTGCATGGGGGTTCCCATGTGGTAGATGACGCCGATGATGCCGATGCTGCCGGTAAGCGCGACCACCCAGCGGAGGAGGAGAGCGGCGGTGTAGACCGGAGCGCGAGCAGAGGGAATGAGGTGCAGGGTCAGCCACTCGGTGATGAGGTGGCCGAATACGACGAGGATACTGGCGAGGGCAAGGGGAATGAGCGAGAGAGGAACGAGGAGGAGTGCGCGGAGGCGGCGTTGCCAGAAGTTCCAGCAGTTTTCGGGAAGTTCGTTGGCACGGCGGACGCCTTCCATCAGGGTGGCGAGGACGCCGGAGGCTCCGAGGAGACTGACGACGACGGCTACGATGAGGGCGTGAGTGGACCTGGGGCTGTCGGGTGAGTCGACAAAGTAGCCTTCGAGGAGAGGGCTGACGTCCGGGGGCAGGATGCGGTCGAAGAAGGCGGAGAGCTGGAAGCGGAGTGGGGCAGTATCGGGCAGAAGACTGACGACCGCGGCGGCGACGATGAGAGCGGGAAAGAGCGACACGATTGCAGAATACGCGGTGGATTGGGCGAGGTTGAGACAGTCATGCCGCGCCGCGCGAAGCAGAGTGCCTTGGAGGATGCGCGGAAGTCGCAGGAGTTTTCTCATGGGATCTGCCCGCGGTTTTGGAGGAGGCGGAACTAAGCCTTCCACCGGTTGAGGAAGTCGGTGACTGAGGCGGGATACATATAGCGCATGTCTCCGAACTCGGCGGTTTGCTGCGAGTAGAGAAGCTTGCCGTTGGCGTCGAGGACGGCGAGGGCGGGAACTCCCTTTTTGAGGGGGATGTTGTACTTTTCAGGTATGTCGAGGTTTTTGTCGAAGCGGCCGATGTCGATGTGGACTAACCGGAAGTTCTTGTCGAGGAGTTCCAGGTTTGGGCTTTGGTGGAAGTAGATGTCGAGAACCTGGCAATCGCCGCACCAGTCGCCACCGAAGTCGAGGATGACTCGCTTGTGTTCGGCGCTGGCCTGTTTGAGAGCAGAGGCGATTTCGGCTTTGGGGTCGGCCTCGGCGGAGTAGAGATGTTTTTTGACTGCCGGGGGAGGCGTGACTGGCTGGCGGGGAGCCGGCGTTGATGGGACTGCGGCGGCTGGAGAGGGAGCGGGCTGGTTGCTCTTGCATCCGAGGATCGTTCCAGGAGCAGCCAACGCGAGGAGCGTGATGGCTGAGAGGAGCGGAGTGCGGCGGTTCGATGGAGTGCTCGCGATCATGAACGGAACCTTCCCTTACGATTTTTTGAGTGGAGCAGCTTTGTTGACGGGCTTCCAACGGTTGAGGAAGGCGGTGATGGCCTGGGGGCTGGTGTGCTCGAACTCTTTTTCGCGTTCGGAATAGAGGAGATTGCCGTTGGCGTCGATCACAGCGAGGGCGGGAACGCCTTTGGCGATGGGCACGTTGTATTTCTTCGCGACGTCGACGTTCTTGTCCATGTGACCGATGTTGACGTGGACGACGATGAAGTTTTTGGCGAGGATTTCAGCGTTGGGACTCTGGCGATAGTAGATGTCGAGAAGCTGGCAGTCGCCGCACCAGTTGCCGCCGAAGTCGAGGATGATGCGCTTGTGTTCGCGGCGGGCCTGGGCGAGAGCGGCAGCGATGTCGGCGGTGGGGTTGGCGGTCTCGGAGTAGAGATTCTTGTTGACTCTATCGATGATCTGGGCGGTGACTTGCGGGGGCGATGCGAGGGGGAATGCCAGGAAAGTGAATGCCAGGGCAGGAAGAAGCGTGTTTGGGAATTTCGCGATCATTTGTTGGGACCTTATTTCGAGTTCACCGAGAGGGATATGCTGGGACGTTCGCTGTGGCGAAGGTCACACAGATGATGATGCACGAAGAATGCAGCACGACGCAAAACTATCTTGTTGCAGGTGCTGGCGAAGTTTTGATTTGTCATCCACTAACTTCCAGGGAAATGCGCGTTGGCTGGGAAGGTTCGCGGTATTTCTCTACTGCGCTGCTCACGATAAGGCTTGATCAGCTTCGGTCGAAAATGTCGCTGGGAAGGTTAGAGAGTGAGTGATCCCACGATACCCTTCGGACTTTGTCCTTCGGGGATCATGGGGCACCCGCTACTTTCCGGCGTAGTAGCCGTCGCGGGTCTGGATCAGGAGGCCCTTCTGGTGGAGGGCGAGATCGATCTTGTGGTAGCCACTGGCGGCGGCGTCCTGGCTGGGGGTGTAGCCGAGACGGTATTGGGCGCGCAGCTCTTCGGCGATCTGGTTGTAGATCTGGGCTACGTCTTGATTCTTCTTGACCTCGAAGAGGCGGCCGCCGGTCTCCTGTGCCATGCGCTCGAGGATTTTCTTTCCGTCGGTGCGGCTGCGGCTGTTGGGATAGGTGCCGCCGTTGTTGCCTCCCCCGTTGCCGCCTCCGGGATAGCCGCCACCGGGATAACCCCCGCCCGGGTAGCCACCGCCGGGATATCCGCCGCCCGGGTAGCCTCCACCTGGATAGCCGCCGCCGGGATAGCCTCCACCACCGCCCCCAGGGTAGCCGCTGCGATCGCGAGGGAAATCCTGGTGGGGCTGTTCGCCTTTGAAGTAGATGGCGTAAATGATGGTGTTGGCGCGCTGGGCGGCTTCGATGGATTTGACGAGGGTCTCTCGGCTGCCGCGGTCGCCCCCGTCGGAGAGGATGATGAGAGCTTTGCGGCCGGTTTGTTTGCTCATGAGCTCGTCGGAGGCGAGGAAGAGAGAATCGTAGAGAACGGTGCCTCCTCCTCCGCGGGGGCGACGGCCGGAGGTGTCGTCGCCCGAGGAGCCGGAGCTTCTGCTGGGGGTGTCGATTTCCTTGAGGGCGGCCTGAAGCAATGGGCGTGACGAGGTGATGTCCTGTAGGAGCTCAGTCTCGGTGGCGAATTGCATGACGAAAGCCTTATCCTTCGGAGTAGTCAGCATCTGATCGAGGAAGGTGCTGCTGGCGGCTCGTTCCTCGTCGATAACGTCTCGCTGCGAGACGCTTGTGTCGACCAGCAGACCGAGGGTCAGAGGAAGATTGGCGTCCTTGTCGAAGTAGCGAATGGTTTGGGCCTTACCGTCGACTTGAAGGACGAAATCGTCCTTGGTAAGGTTCTGGATCAACGCTCCCTTTTTGTCGCGGACAACGACGGGGAGGTTGACGAGGCGGGCATCGACGGCGATGGTCGGGGCGGTGGAGGCTGGGGTTTGGTCTGGTGTTTTTTCGGGGGTCTTTTCAGGGCTGGAAGGCTTCTGTTGCGCAGAAAGGCAAGGCGCAAAGAGAACACTGGCCAGGAGAAGAGGCCGGAGCCGGAGGACGATCATATGGTATTAGACGACGTTCGATGGACGTTGTTTCAGTCCAAGCTGGCGTGGCACGCCGTTATTGCGAGGGATCAAGGCGACCTTCAGCATTTGCCGTCTGGTCCCGAGGAGAGGCGTCATCGTGGACAGGGATAAGGAGTAGAACGATGCGACGGAGGGGCCTATTTCCTCGTTTTGATTTCTGCAATCGGACTCGCATTTTTTGCTGCGGGGTTAGGGCTGGGCGAGTGTATGCTTGCGGCACGATGAAACAATTCCTTCTCCTGGCTGGCGCGTGTCTCTGTGCGTGTTTCAGTGTGGGGTGTGCGCCGGCTGCCGCAACTGCGTCCACTGCGGGGACGGTGCCGCCGGCTACGGCGACGAAGCCTCCGGCGGGATTTACCAAGACGGTGGTGCTGTGGCCGAATGGAGCTCCAGGCGCGCTGGGGACTGGCGATGGCGATGTGCCGCGGATGTATGTTTATCCGGCGACGGGTCCGGGACCCCACTCAGCGGTGATTGTGATGCCGGGCGGCGGGTACAGGAATTTGGCGATCGAGAAAGAGGGCGGCGCGGAGGCGCGGTGGCTGAACGAGCATGGAGTGACGGCGTTTGTGCTGGAGTATCGGCTGGGGCCGCGATACCACTTCCCTTCTCCGATGTTGGATGGCGCGCGGGCGGTGCGATACGTGCGCAGCCATGCGACGGACCTGGATGTGGCGAAAGACAAGATCGGGCTCTGGGGCTTTTCGGCGGGCGGCCACCTGGCGGGCTATCTGGCGACGGTGCATGACAGCGGAACGGCTAGCGCTTCGGACCCGATCGAACGGGTGAGCGACCGTCCGGACTTCGTGATTGTGTCGTATGGGCGGTTCAGTATGGACCAGACGATTCCGCGTAAGACGAACATGGAGGGGCTGCTGGGGGATCATCCAAGCCACGCGATGCTGGACGCGGTCTCCGTGGTGAAACTGGTGACGAAGGACACCTCGCCGTGCTTTATCTACGCGACTACTGCGGACCAGACGGTGAACCCAATGAATGCGACGGCACTCTACGATGCGCTGAAGAGAGCGGGTGTACCCGTAGAGCTGCATATCTTCGAACGCGGCGGGCACGGGACCGGCATGGCACAGGGGCTAAAGGACTTGCCGGAGCTTGCGATCTATCCGACGTTGCTGGCGAATTGGATGGAGATGCATGGATGGATGACACGGGATTAGGATGCGTTCGGTAATTATTGCGAGTTTTTGCGGGCTGCGATGGACCTGGGAAAAAAAGAGTTGGCTTTGATAAGGCGTTTTTTGTGACAAAGAAGCAGTTTGTTCAGTTAGGCTAGCAAATGGATTTGATTGTTCGCCGTTGCCACTATTCAGGCATATAGTTGAGGTACTTTTTGAAGGCTTTTGCGCTCGACTTTCCGCGACCTTGGGTTTGGAAGACGGTGCTGTCGGCGTTGCCGGTCTGGATTGCATTCGGGCTTTTCTGGCGAGTGAATCATGGTGCACATTTGGCAACGTTGATGACTACTGTCTCCGTGGCGCTGGCGGGGGCCTCGGTCGCGCTGTGGGCGTGGTGGCGCGAATACGTTGGCTCGGCGAAACAACGAGGAGCCCGGGAGGCGCACTCGCAGTTTCTGGCGGCGGCGGAGACGAGCCTGGACGCGTTCGGCCTTTTCGAGTCGGTGCGGAACGATGCGGGGGAGATCATCGACTTTCGCTTTCTTTACATCAATGCAAATGCGGAGCGTCTGGCGGGGCGTCCACGGTCGGATCTGCTGGAACAGACGCTGAGCTCAGTGACGCCGATCCGGTCGACGAGCTCGATGTTTGCCAGATTCTGCAAGGTGGTAGATTCCGGCGAGCCGCTGAATGAAGAGTTCCCGGTGAAGTACGACAGCGTTAAGGCAACCTGGCTGCGAAGTCAGGTGGTGAAGCTGGGCGATGGACTGGCCGTTACGTTTAGCGATATCAGCGAGGCGAAGGCGACCCAGGAGCGATATGCCCACCTGGCGGAGTTTACCGATTCGGTGTTTCAGAACGCTCCATTCAGCATTGTCGCTACCGATACTCATGGACTGATTACAGCGATGAATGTGGCGGCGGAGAAGTTGACGGGCTATAGCCGCGAAGAGTTGGTGGGTAAGGCTCCGCTGACGGTGCTTCATGACGAACGGGAGTTGCTGGGAAAAGCTCTCAGCATTGATCCTGCGGCTACGCTTGAGAAATTTGCGTTCGCCGTTCTGACGGCTGGAGTGGCGGCAGGCGAGATGGAGGAGCAGGAGTGGACGCTCATCCGGCGCGATGGGGCGCGAACGCCGATCAACCTTGCGATGCGAGCGGTGACCACAGACACGGGAGCGGTGAGCGGATATGTCAGCATCGCGTTCGACATTACTGAACGCAGACAGATGTTGGACTATGTGACTCATCTGGCGAGCCATGATCAGTTGACTGGGCTTGCCGGGCGGGCGCTGCTGCAGGATAAGACGGTGCATGCGGTGGAGCTGGCTCGACGCTACGGGACCAAAGTGGCGGTGTTCGTAATCGACCTGGACCACTTCAAGCGGATCAACGACTCGCTGGGACATTCGGCCGGAGATCAACTTTTGATCGAAGCTGCGCGCAGGCTGAGCCGTTCGGTGCGCAGCACGGATGTGGTTGCACGGGTGGGCGGCGATGAGTTTGTTGTGGTGATGCCGGATATCACGACGGTGGAAGATGTGGAGCAGTGCGCGGCCAATCTGGTGGCGCGGCTTTCACCGGAGATCTCGATTGAAGAGCACCTGGTGCAACTGACGGCGAGTGTGGGGGTATGTATCTATCCTGATTTCGCGGCTGACGCCAAGCACCTGCTGAAGCGAGCGGATTCGGCGATGTATGTCGCAAAGGAAAATGGCCGGAACCAGCACCAGATCTTCAGCGAGAGCATGCTGAAGGAGACCGCCGAACGCCTGACCATGGAACATGCGTTGCGCCACGCGCTGGCGAATGGGGAGCTCTCTATGCGCTATCAGCCGCAGATTTCGCTGACCACGGGGGTGGTGACGGGAATGGAGGCGCTGTTGCGCTGGACGCATCCGAAGCTGGGATGTATCCCTCCGGTGCAGTTTATTGCGCTGGCCGAAGAGACGGGGTTGGTTGTCCCGATCGGGGAATGGGCGATTATGACGGCGTGCTGTGAAGGCATGGCGCTGCAGGATGAGCTGGGCATGGATTTGACGGTGTCGGTGAATCTATCGCCGCGGCAGTTCCAGCAGAAGAACCTGGTGCATGTGGTTGAGAACTCGCTGATGAAGAGCGGCCTTCCGCCGGAGAGGCTGCAGATTGAGATTACGGAGAATATGTTGATGTCCAACTCCGAGGATGTTCTGGATAAGCTGCAACGGATGCGGCAGCTCGGGGTGCGGATCTCGATCGACGATTTCGGGACGGGATTCTGCAGCTTCTCGTACCTGCTGCAATATCAGGTGGACCGGTTGAAGATTGATCAAAGCTTCGTGAAGAGAGCGGGGACGGACGCCAACGCGGCTGCGGTGGTGAGGACTATCATTGCGATGTCTCATGGATTGAACATCAAGGTAGTGGCAGAGGGTGTCGAGACCGAAGAGCAGCTGCGCTTTTTGCTGCGGAGAAAGTGCGATGAGGCGCAGGGGTACTTCATTGCGAGGCCATTGCCACCGGAGGAATTTTGTGACGCGGTGCGAACCTGCGGCAGTAAATTGCCTCTCCGTTCGATCGAACCGATCACGGAATGGGTGAGATAGGATCTCGCCAGGAGCTGGGCTGGTTCAAAGCCCCATGCCGATTGCTCATGGGGCATCCGAACGAAACTGGTGGACGTCGGCTAGGCTCTTGTTTGACTGCGCCTGATCAGGTGGTAGATGCCAAGCAGGATGAGCGCTCCGACGAGGGACATGAGGAAGCCGGCGGACTGGTCAGGCTGATAATGACCTATGGCGCGACCAAGGAAGGTTCCTAGAAACGCACCGGCGATGCCGATGAGCATGGTAATGAAGATGCCGCCGGGATCTTTGCCGGGCATGATGAGCTTGGCGAGTGCGCCGACAATAAGACCGATAATAGCCGTCCAAAGCAGATGAAGCATATCTGTTCCTCCGTGTTGGTTTTCCGGCGTCGCCGGATATGTCTCGATTTGATGGGGAAAGAATACTCCTACGGTGGCCGACGCAATCCTTGAAATGCGCGAATTTTCGCCGACTGAAAAAGCTTAAAGCGAGCGAATGTCATCTAACCGACATGAACGATCGGCCAATCGATGCGGGTGTCAGGATGGGTCACGTCCACCTGAAGGTCGCTGATCTGGAGCGGGCGCTTGGATTTTACTCGGGGGTGCTGGGGTTTCAGCTGATGCAGCGATTCGGGGACTCGGCGGCGTTTATCTCGGCTGGTGGTTACCATCACCAAATCGGGCTGAATACTTGGGAGAGTAAGGGCGGGACGCCTCCGGCGGCGGGGACGACAGGGCTGTACCACCTGGCGATTGTGTATCCAACTCGTGCGGCTCTGGGGGACGCGCTGCAGCGGCTGATGCGCGCAGGCGTGCCGCTCGAGGGTGCCGCCGATCACGGGGTGAGCGAGGCGCTTTACCTGCGCGATCCCGATGGAAACGGCGTGGAGTTGTATTGGGACCGGCCGCAGGAGGACTGGCCCAGAAATGCTCAAGGCGGGTTGGCGATGTACACCAGAGCGCTGGATCTGCGTGGACTACTGGAGGCGTGGAAGAAAGAGAACTCAGGCGCTGCGGACGATCAGGCCGTTCTTCCATAGCGCGAGGACTACGTCCATCTGGCTGTTGTGGGGGATGGGTTCGCCGTCGGTGACCTCTGCCCAGAGGGTGGTGATTGTCTTGTGAGTACCCGCATTGAGCAGGGAGACGGCACGAGTAGCGTAGGTCTTGTTCTTATTTGATGGTGCGTATTGGCCGGCCGGAATTCCTTTGACCAGACCGGCTTCGCAGAGGCTGAGGAAGGCGAAGCGAGGGCCTCCCTTGCGCTGGGCCGAGGGGCTGGTGGGATAGAGCGTGGCTGTGGCCTGATCCCATCGCGCTGCGGGAGTGATTGCCTTGCCGTAAGTTTCCATGCGGGCTGCGATAAGAGCAGCTTCGCCGTATTTGTTCGCCATGTGTCTCCTTATGAACGATTGTTTCAGATTTCAGGCGGACAGGGCGCGATGGAAGCGACCAAACAATCCGGAACCGAGCTTGCGACGGCTGGCTGGTTAGCCGAGCTTTGTTGCCGGCTTCGCGGTATCTGGCGTTTCAGGGGCCTTCGGGGTCTTCGGGATCTTCGCCGGTGTCCCGTTGATTGCTGTGGCTGGAAGGGACGCCTCCTGCCACAGCTTGATTCCGCCATCGATGGCGTTGCTGTTGGCTCCGAGGGCGACGTGGCCGGGAAGATTCTGCATCAGCTTGGCGTTGCCGCCGCCGAGAAGAACGGAGTCGCAGATCAGTGCTGCCCGGAGGCGTTCGATGACGTCGAGAACTGACTTTCTCCAGCGTTCGACGCCGCGACGTTCGAGGCCTCGAAGGCCGACGTAATCTTCGTAGGTGCGGCGCTTTCTGTACGGGAGGTGAGCAAGTTCAAGGGAGATGACCACGCCATCGACGATCATGGCAGAGCCAAGGCCGGTGCCTATGCCGAGGAAGAGCATGCGACCGCCCTTATAGCCGCCGAGAGCCTGCATGGCGGCGTCGTTGATGAAGCGGAGAGGCTTGCCGAAGACCTTTTGGTAAGGGAAGTCAATCCATCCGGGGGCGAGGTTGTGAGGCTCGGCGAGAGGACGATCATGGACGACGGGGCCAGGGTAGCCGATGGAGATGCAGTCGTATTCCCAGCCCTTGGTGGCAGCGAGAACATCCTTCGTCATCTGCTCGGCGGTCATGGGGGGACCGGAAGGAATTTTGATGGGGACGCGTTTGTCGCTGGAGGCAACTTTGATGTTGGTACCGCCAATGTCGATAACGAGAATTTTCATCTTGAGATGGATGTTAGCAATGATCGCTGTGGCCGGTCCGCTGGTTAGTTCGATTTGGTGATGGTCGCACGAATGATTTTGTCGAGTTTGGGATATTCGCGATCGAGATAGGCGTTGCCGCCTTCGAAGATTTGGTCCTGGTGGCCGGCTCGCATTCCGCCGCCGGAGTGTTCTCCGTAGCCGCCGTAAAGTTTTTCAACGACGTCCATGCCTTCGACGACCTGGCCGAAGGGCGCGAAGCCGGCTTCGATGTCGTTGCGGGCGGTGTTATCGCCGAGGTTGATGTAGACCTGCGTGGATCGGGTGTTGGGGCCGGTGTTAGAGAAGGCGACATAGCCTACGGTGTTGTGTTGTTTTAGCGGGTCGTCGGGGATGGTGATGCGGCGCTGCTGCTGCGCGATCGTGGCGTTGCCATTGATGCCGAACTGCACCCAGCGGCCGGGAACGACGCGGAAAAAACGGGAGTCGTCGTAATACTTTTTGCGGACCAGTTCGTAGAAACGATCGGCGCCTTGGGGGGACCAGTCGCGATGGGCTTCGATGAGAAAGCTGCCTGCGGTGGTTTGGAATTTCACGCGGAAGACTTCGGGAGCGTGGTGGTGAGTGAACGGTAAAGCAAGCAGGAGGTAGAGCAGGTAAGTCATGCCATCCAGAGTATCTTCGTCGTCGTTTCAAAGAGTGCGATTTTCGGAACGATCAAGAGCTTTGGCTCTGAGAGAGCGCTTTCTCCAAATGTTACGTTGAAACTAAAAGGCTAGGGATTTCTAAAACAATTTCATTGACAATCATATCCTAGACGGATTATTGTGGTGATGGGCACTCCTGCCCTGGAGATTAGATTCCATGCGTAAAGTAATTGTGGCCACACTCGCCCTGACCCCGATGCTGCTTCACGCTCAGGCAAATTCGCCTGCAAAAACCCAGTCCTCCCCCTCTTCCACCACTCTCCAATCCAAACTTGTGAACCCGACGGAGCTCAATGCTTCCGAGGCTGTTGCTCATACGACGACCCCGGTTCGCGTCTCAACCGGAGTCGGCGCACCGAAACTAGTTCATACCGTTGCGATCGAGTCGGATTCCAATTGGATCCCGACTGGTTTTGCTTTTGAAAGAAAGACAGTTGTCGAAATGATGGTCGATGCGACGGGCAAACCGTCCGCTCTCAAGATCCTCCAGTCGCTCGGTCCAGTGATGGACCATAACGTTCTGGCGGCTGTAAGCCAGTACCGCTTTACGCCGGGTACTCTGGATGGCGCGCCAACCGCCGTTCCAGTCAACCTGCAGGTCGTCCTGCATACTACGGGTCAGTAAACAACGCTTCGACTGCTGAAGCTGGCGTAGCACTCTCCCCACGGCAAATCGGAAACAAAGGCGGACTCTTTCGGGTCCGCTTTTGTTCGTTGGTGTCTGGGAAACGCTAGAACCGGTGGATTTCTCAGCGTCTGCACCGTTTTAGCTGGGACGAAGGACAAGAAACATCAGGAACGCTGCAGCGATAACGCCAACAATGATGAAGACCAAGGTGGGGCTGGGAAAGCTCGTTCTCTTCTCCGGAGGTGGGATCGGGGAGTCCATGCCGGTTAGATGCGGACTGGTTTCCTGCGGTGGTTTGGCGAGGAACTGTCGCATGGCGGAAGCTATCTCCTCAAGGTGGGTCTCCAGCGCCAAGTGACCTGTCCAGAAATTCCACGGTGGCATTGGGGTTATCGCGCGGATAGGCTTCTGCGCCTGGCGGAATAAAGAACGGGTCGTTCTTGCCCCAGATCGCGAGCAGTGGCGGAGTAGGGTTGCTCCAGTACTACGGGACGGGAGCCCATGCATCACCGAGGCCTTCCTCGTAGGCATTGCCGTTCTGGCGCATTCGCCGGGCCGGCTTCGCGATAGAAGATGGTGACGCCGTCAGCTTAGATACGGTGGACGGATGTAAGTGGGATTGGCGATTGGTTGGGCATGGACGTCTCTTTCAGAAGGGTTCAGACAATATCCGGGTATCTGATGCGGCAGCCTCAGTGACCCAACGCAACAAAAGCGCACCGCTTATTTTTTTGAATGGGTCGGAACCCTCGGGCGGCTGGAGTTGAATTCCTTGGCTTGCATGGGTTGT
The DNA here is from genome assembly GCA_025462755.1 of Edaphobacter sp. Taxonomy (GTDB): domain Bacteria; phylum Acidobacteriota; class Terriglobia; order Terriglobales; family Acidobacteriaceae; genus Edaphobacter. Next base: position 9,283 of record JAOAPF010000174.1, on the reverse strand, counting down.
GAGAACGCGGCGGGGTTTGTGGGCATCCAAAGGCGCAAGGAGGATGCGACCATGCCGGAGAAAGAGACAGTAGAGGCTGCGAAACGGGACCTGAAGGAGGGCAAATCGCCTTCGACGGCTGCGGGTGAGTTTGTGCGGGAGGAGATCGAACACGTTCGCGAGGGAAAGCATGGCGTGCGGTCGCCGAAGCAGGCGATTGCGATCGGGTTGAGCAAGGCGCGACGGGCTGGGATTCCGCTGGACGCTCCCAATCCGAAGACCACGAGCGCGGCGACTCGGAAGAAGGCCGCACAGGATTCTCGGCGGGGCGAAGAGAATCCGGTGACGAGCGAGGAGGGTTCGACGAAGCGGGGCAAGGCGCGGTTGAAGGCGATGAAGCGAGAGCCGAAGAGCTCGGTTTCCCATGCGGCTCTTTCGCGGCAGGCGAAGAGCGCGGCCCGGAAGCGTGGACAGACGGTGCACCGCAAGTCGAGGTGATCGGCTGCAGATGCTAATTAAGCTTGAGGTCTGCCGGTGAGTTTTGTGACCCCATCCTTCGTGCCGTGCAAGCACACGAAGGATGGAATCGGATTACAGGAGAGTCCAGGCAGAGGAATGCAAGGGCCGGCTGAAAGGTAGCCGGCGATTAGTTTGCTGCAGGTGTCGAATTTGTGGGCGTCGACGCGTCGCTTGCCGGACCAATCGCGAGTTTCAACTCACTACCGGCAGGCACCTTCACATCATGTTTTTTGGTCGAGACAAAAACCGCGGAGTCGTTGCTGGCTATTTCGCTGTAAAGATCCACGCCCGAGACAACATTGAGCTGTTCCACTGTGAGAGTCTGACTTGTCCAATCGTTGGTCACGGCATATTCGTCAGTGCTGAAAGTTGGGTGAGCGATATCGACGATGGTCGCCTTGATTGGCAATGTTTTGCCATTCTTGAGTTGGGCCTGATCGATGCGAAGGGCGAACGACGACTTTCCTGTCGCCTGCATATCATCACGAGTGATTTTTCCGCTCAGCACGGTGTGCGAGGGCAGAACGGTGCCATCTGAGAGAGTGATCTTGTGATCCAGTTCTGCTTGAAAGGTGGAGTCCAGATGATCTTTGTCTGCATCTAGAGTGTGCGGGAGTGTCGCGACGGCGGGCACCATCTGCGCTGCTTGATTTGCGCCAACTGAATCCGCGGAAGTCTGCATGGTTTGTGATCCTGGGCCGCTCGCGCTTTGTGCCAGGGCCGGCATCGATAAAGCGGAAATGACGGCGGTGAGCGCGAGTGTCTTGCAGTCAATTTTCATTGTCAAATTACTCCTTCGTGGATTTTTCAATCCCTACCTTAAGATGTTGCTCCGGTGCAGCACGATTCGTCGGGATGTGTCGTGACAACCGGCAACGCTGCGTAAGCACGGTTGGATAACTGAAGCTCAGTAAATTATGAAATCGTGGCGCCTATTGTTTTTGCAGGGGTTCTTGCGATACACGGTGGCCCATTGTCGTTTCGTTCGACAAAGTCTGTCGAATATCGTCAATAGATGTCAGCAAAATGACACTCGATGGCCAAACAAAAATACACACATTTTTGGGTTCATTCTCTTTTGCTCTTTTCTCTTTTTTTGGGAGCCGAATGATTCGCCCGGTATTATTCAGGAAAGCCCTATTTTGAAAGGACATCCCTTGCGCCGATTCCACTCGCTCGCCGCTACTGCATTTTTTGTCTCTGCTGTCCTTCCAGTCGCTGCCCAGACACCGCGCACCAAGCCCGTCACGGACTCAGAGGTCGCCAGCATTACGCGTGACGCCATACTGATCGATACGCATGACGACATCACCTCGAAGACTGTTGATGGCTATGACATTGCCACGCCCAACAAGCGCGGGCAGACCGATCTTGCGCGCATGAAGGGATTTCTTGGCGCGGAGTTCTTTGCCGTCTACGTCGGGGCCGAGTACGTCAATGGCAACCACTCCGCGAACCGTACGCTGCAGATGATCGACACCACGCGTACGGACATCATTGCCGCGCATCCGAACGATTTTGTGTTTGCCACGACTGCAGATGAGATCGTCGCGGCACATAACCAGCACAAGATCGCCGCACTGATGGGCATTGAGGGAGGCCACGCGATTGAGGACTCCCTGCGCCTGCTGCGCGACTACTATGCGCTCGGGGTTCGCTACATGACGCTTACCCACTTCAACACAAATAACTGGGCGGACTCGCAGGGCGATTTTGAAGACACGAAAGTCAAGCACCATAACGGTCTGACACCGTTTGGTAAGGACGTCGTGCGCGAGATGAACCGGCTAGGTATGATGGTCGATATCTCGCATACGGCGGACAAGACTTTTTACGATGCGCTCGAGGTTTCGACCGCGCCGATTATTGCGTCGCACTCGAGCTGTCGCGCTGTGTCGAGCCATACGCGCAACATGACGGACGACATGATTCGCGCGCTCGCGGCGAAGGGCGGGACGATGCAGATCAACTTCGATTGCGCCTACCTTTCGCAACGCTACTCGGACGCCGCGAAGCCAATTATGGCGGAGCTGCGCCCTCGCTTCATGGAGGCGATGAAGATGGAAGATCCGGTTGCACGCGACGCCGCCATCGAGAAGCTTCAGGAGGAGTCGACCGCCAAGCTGCCGCCGGCCACGCTGGCTGACGTCGTCGCACAGATCGATCACGCAGTAAAGATTGGCGGCATCGACCATGTCGGCATCGGCACAGACTTCGACGGCGTGGGCTGCGTTCCCGCAGAGCTTAGCTCATACGATAAGTTTCCTGTGCTCACCCGTGCCTTGCTTGAGAAGGGTTATTCTGCCAGCGATATCAAAAAGATCTATGGGGGCAACCTTCTTCGCGTCATGCGTGCTGTTGAGCAGCACGCCCGCGAGTTGAAGTCCACTCCGCCGATCGAAAGCAACATCGGCAAGTAATCTCGAGTGGAACATTTGTTTTGCAAGACGCGTAAAGGAAGAGAATGATTCCGCTCCCTATAACGGAAACTGAGATCGACGAATTCCTTGCCGGTTTTGAATCAGGCACGCTGCCCAAGGAGCGCTGGACTCACGGAGCGCATCTGCTCGCCGGGGCGTGTTACGTTCATCGCCTTGGACAGTCATCCGCTATCCACCATATGCGGAAGTGTGTCCGCCGCTACAACGAAGCCGTCGGTGGGAAGAATACTGCGACTTCCGGCTACCATGAAACTATCACCGTGTTCTGGATCAAGGTTCTCGACGCCCTTCTTTTGCACGCCCAGCCGATCGCCCGAGTGGAGTTTGCAGCACTTGCTGTTGAGCGCTTTACTCCGCAGCGCGACCTGTTTCGCCGCTTCTACGACTTCGACGTTATTGCATCCACTGAAGCTCGCGCTGAATGGATACCTCCAACACGCGAAGAGATCGAGGCCAGTGCTGCCACGGATCTTGGCATCGCAACACAATAAAAAAGGCGAACTCTTTCGAGGCCGCCCTTGTTGTGCGTGTAGTTGCGTTGTTTATTTTTCCGCGGCGGCCTTCAGGTTGGCCAAGCCTCTTTGAAAGTCGTCGCCGATCATCGTGTCCATATTGGTGAAGACGCTCATCAGTTTGCCGGGAATGAAGTTCAAAGGTCCGTACATGACCCAGGTTACGCGGGTTGCGGGGCCCTGGGGCTCGAGCACGAAGTCGGCGGTGTTGTGGCCCTCAAAAGGCTTCAAGAAATCGAGCTTGATGGAGGTCTTGGCGGGTTGGATGGAGGTCACCTCCATGCGCCCCTTACCGACTTTGCTGTTGCCTTCCCACTCGTAGACTGAACCGACGCCGCTGGGCGCGCCGGAGTAGACGGTCTTCATAGTGGGATCGAGCTTCGCCCATGGTGACCACGTGTTCCAGCTGTGGAAGTCGTTGATCAGCGGAGCGATTTTATCCGGCGTCGCGTTGATGGAGACGGAGCGTTCCACGATGAAAGTTGAGGGTTTCATCGCTGCGAGAATGAGAATGACGCAAATGGCTACGACGGCAAGGATGCCGATAAACTTCAGCATGGTGATCTCCTGGGATTGAAGGTAAGTATAGCCGGAGAGTGTTGAACGCAAGAATTTGAGGTCCGCAACCGGGAGTCCGAGCCTCCATTATTTGGGAAAGTCGATGGGGAGACCGCGAAATCATTCGCCGACCTTCGGCTCAGCCTTGGCGGCGATGATTTCGACTTCGACGAGGAATTCAGGGCGCACGAGTTGGGCTACGACTAGAAGCGTCGAGGTTGGGCTCGCATTACCGAGGAAGCGCGCGCACACTTTGGAGTAGGCGGGGATGTCTTCAGCCCGCGTTAGATATTGTGTGACCTTCACCACATCAGCGACTGTCATTTCGGCCCGGTTCAGCATGCGGACGATATGCTTCCAGGCGAGTTCGGCCTGGCCGGCAATATCGGTGGGCAAGTCGCCGTTCATCTGAAGTCCGGGCGTGCCGGAGGTCAGCAGCCAGCGCAGGTTTGAGCCAGTTTCGACTGCGTCGCTGCAGCCGCCGATCTGGGCCGCGATTCCGATATTGTGGATTCTATGGGTCATCGCCTCAAGTCCTTCAGTTCATTCGGTCTCATAGTCGGAATACTATTCTGACAAGTACACGTCCGTCTAAGCCTTTGGGTGGCGCTTGCCCGTTGAATGTCGGCTTGGGATTACTGCCTTTTCGGGCGGTCCATCCGCCTTCGACGCTCCGGTTTTCGAGCTGTCGTTAAGAAGCTCGGCCGACATTCAGGTTTTGGCGCTATTGGGTGTTGTCTCATCCGGGTTCAACATTCCTCAAGAAATTGAGGCAAAACGATGACCCAAAGGTTGTATACCGGATGAAACTTTAGCAATATATAAAAGCCGCAGCGGAGGTCACATACGCCGCGTGTACTCGGTATGCACGTCCGTCCACGATACCTTGTCCGAATCGCGAACGGGTCCTGGAGCTCTCGTCCACCTGCGATCGTTCGGATGTAACCGCATGAGCGATTCTTGTTACTCCCTGAGGTAAACAACAATGAAACGTTCCCTGAGCAAAGCCCTCTTCGTCGTCGCTCTCGCCTGCACGGCTTCGCTTGTGCATGCACAGAGCCCGTCACAAACTCCGTCCGTCGATTTCGGACGCACCACCGTGCAGCTCAGCTCCAGCTTCGTCAATTCGATCCAGGGTCTGGGTGCCGTGATCACGGATCTTCACAACAACGTGCTTCAAAACAACTCGTTTACCGTTCGGGCAACTGGCGGCGCGCTTGATTTGGCGACTTCTGCAGGTGAGATTCAACATACCGGGGGATTGCTCGTCAATGCTGCCGGTACGATCATTCGCATCCAAAACTTTACTCTCGACACCAGCAATGCAACCAATATCGTTATAACCGCAGACTATATCGTCAACGATCACTTCGCCGCCCGTATAGCGTTGTTCAACGTTCAACCTCCTCCAACCCTTACGCTTCCGTTGCAGCTTCAGTCTGGTGTATTGCAGGTGAATGGCCTGGTTCTAACTCTTGCACCCGCCGCAGCTTCGACGCTTAACACCATATTTGGCGGACCGGTTGTGCAGGCCGGCACGAACATCGGCACGGCTAATGCTTATGTGGTTTTTTCTCCTAGCAACTGATGGTCTTAGAACAAAACGGCGGCAGAGCTTCGGCTCTGCTGTTTTTTTTTGCTAAATTTTTCTGGTGTGGTGGAGTGGTGTTTTTGTGGGGGTTTTTGCGAAAACGTGACGTCACATCGTGGTTTTTTGATGGTGAATTTGTGGTGGGATGCTGGTGAAAGATGGTGAGAAAACAGCGCTAATTCGGTCTCGAAAAATTTGACGTTTTTTTGGGATTTATTTTTTTGGCTTTTCCGTTTTGGGAATTGGATCAGGCCCGGGTGGCGGGCGCCTCGGTTTGGTGGACTTTTTTTGGGCGAGGATCTCGTAACGGGGGCGGGTGGGGGTCAAGTGGCTCCGGTAAAGGTTAACGGTGTCGGCGATGAAGCTTGGATGGAGTGAGGGTGAGAGCGCTCGTTGGCCTAGGCTGAGGCGTAGCGGGCCGTGGAAGCGGGCGAGGGTGATGTGAGGGTGATAGGGACGGGCTTCCGGGGCGAAGCCGCAGAGGCGCATGCTACTGGCGACTTCTGCCTGCAGGTGGAGAAGGGCGGGAGACGGTTCGATCTCGGCGAAGAGGACGCCTGCTAGCGGGAAGGTGTTCAGGCTGGTGAATTTTAGTGGAAAGGGAGCGAAGGCGAGTTCGGAGAGTTCCTGTTCGATGAGCGTGAGGGTGGGTTCGGCGACCTCTCCCAGGAAGACGAGGGTGAGGTGGATGTTTTCGGCGGCAGTCCTGCGGCTTTTGGGGAGCTCAATTGCTGCCGTGAGGCGGGTGAGGGCCTGGGCTAGCTCGGGTGGGATGGGGAGGCCGAGGAAGAGACGCATCAGGGTTGGATGCGATGGACGAATGAGGGGAGATTTTCGACAGAAGATTGCCTGCCAGATCGGAAGGAAAAAACGGTTCGCGCTGAGCGCGAATGCCCACTCATGCATGAGACCGCATGAACGGGGCACCCGATATGAGTAATTCATGTGTCGGCCGCCCGCCTGGCTGTCTCCGGGCGCGATGCTGACCTACCACACCAGCTTTATTCCATAGCTGGCGAAGGCGCGGTCTCCGGTGAGGATGGGCAGCGATTCGGTGAGGGTCTGGGCGATCAGGAGACGGTCGAAGGGGTCGCTGTGGTGTTTGCCGATAGGAAAGCGGTTCGCGCGGAGCGCGAATGCCCACCTTAGGCGCAGAAGACGCGCCGAAGATGGGACACCCAGATTATTTTGATCGGTTAGATGTGGGCCACCCGCCAAACGGGAGCCAGGTTCGGCTCCCGTTTGGACAGAAGAATAAGACTAGACGCTGAACTTGCGACGCGCGATCCCGACGACTCCGAGCAAGCCGGAGCCGAAGAGCACGAGCGAAGCCGGCTCAGGAACCGCCGACGGAACAGCTGAGGCCGACGCGGATGACGATGTTATGCCGCCCACTGGCTCACCGGGCGCGTAATTAGAGGTAAACACGAAGGTGGCAGGGCTATTGGTGAAGTTCACCGCCCCGGTGCCCGTGAAGAAGCCAGTGCCCGTGACAAGGAGGCACGTGCTGCCGCTGTCGCAGCCCATGGCTCCATTATTGATAAAGCCTGCGTTATAGCCGGTCAGATCGAAAGCGAAGGTTTCGCCTGCCTGCGTTGTCGTGAAGAGTTGGATCGGAGTTCCTCCGGGAGTTGAGTTTTGCCCCTGTGAATAGGGGAGTGCTCCGGAGAGGAAGGTGATTGGATTGCCGACTGTCAAGTAGTTTGCAAAGGTACCTCCAACGGCACCTGCGACTACCGCACTGCCGGGGGGAAAGGTGATGGACGAGTTGGTAAAAGATTCCGTTCCGGTGGAAGAAAAGAAGCCACTGATGGAATCGGCATGGGCGACAGCAACACTGCTAAGAGTTAGAGCAGCAAGGACGACAAAGCGCTTAAACATCAATACGAGTCTCCGGGGAGGTACAGTTTTTCGTTCGAGGAATGTCCTCGCATTGGGTGAGAGCATTTGTCATGCCAACTTGTGTGGATGGGGTTTTTCGGTTAATCGTATGGAAGAAAGTTGATTTATTTTTCAGTGTCAGGCAACCCGCAATGTGCAAATTATTTTTTCCATTGTTTGAATAGCAATGCCGGTTCGGCTCGGAGAAATAAGTGAGTTTAGCGGAGAGGGTTCGCGCAGAGCGCGAATGCCCGCTCATGCGATGAGACCGCATGAATCGGGCACCCGATGTTTGGGTAGTTTCTATGTATGGGCCACCCGCCTAAAGCAATCAGGAAGGAAAGCGGTTCGCGCGGAGCGCGAATGCCCACTCATGCGAGAAGACCGCATGAATGGGGCACCCGATGTGTCGGTAGTTTTTATGTATGGGCCACCCGCCAAATTATTTCTTCCAATGTTTAAATAGTAGTGCCGGTTCGACTCGGCGAAATAAGGTGAGTTTAGCGGAGACGGTTCGCGCAGAGCGCGAATGCCCACTCATGCGCATGAATGGGGCACCCGATGTGTCGGTAGTTTTTATGTATGGGCCACACGCCAGACACAAAAAACTCGCCCACCAATCTGTTTGCATCCCACCCTTCGCAAAATGCGCGAAGGATGGGGCACCCGATTATTTGTGGTTGGTCGGAATTGATGAAGCTGAGGGTGGGCCACCAGCCGGGAGAGGATGTAATTTGTCAGGGAATCGTCAAATTAATGTGGGTCACTGACAGATCGGAAGGAAAACGGTTCGCGCTGAGCGCGAATGCCCACCTTCGGCGCAAGAGACGCGCCGTAGATAGGGCACCCGGCGTGAGTGTCGACTTTTGTCAGTGAGCTGCACCCGGGGAGGTTATCGTCCCGTCAAACGTGCCGGAGGTGACAAACGTTGCCCCGTTTGCCTGGCGCTCCACGGTAAAGCTCCCCTGGGCTCCCTCGAATCGACCCGTGCCCCCGGTAATGGTGCAGGTTTCCATGATGCTGATGATATCGGGGTTATCAGTCGGTGCACCCGATCCGACAATCGTTGCATAGATGCTGTCCCCATTGGCCGCGATGAAATGAGCAAACCCTGTGTCAGTACCGAGCGTGAGGTCTACCGTACTTTCCAGGGTGAATGAGAATTGGCCCATATGGGCGCCGATTCCCGTGCCAGTGGTAGTGACCAATACTGTTGTTTCGGAGATGAACGTGTCGCGGTCATCTCCCTGTATCGTGCCCTTGAAGGGTACTTGTTGCTTTGCCACCGCCGGGACGGCAAGCGCCGCCGTCAGAATCATCGCGGTCATCGACACATAGATATTGGATCTCGTTATGGTTTTCATATCCACACCTTCCACTGGAATTTTTATTCGGGGCCGAGGGCGGGAAGTATACACCTATATACCGCAAGCCGCATTGGCGGCACCTGTCCGGTGCAATTTGCGGGAATCACAAAGCATGCGATGGAGCAAATAAAAAGGCGGACTCCGGAGAGTCCGCCTTTCGTTTTGATACGCGAAGCGTCGAGAACGGTACGAAGTACTACTCGGCGGCTAGTTCTTCTTGTTCGCCTTCCATGCGCATCTGTTCTAGTTCGCGCTCTTCGGCTTCGATGGCGGAGGCCACTTCCTGCTGGACCTGGGCTGCCGCTTCCTCTAGCTCTGGGGAGAGCTGGACGTTGCGGTAGTACTCCATGCCGGTGCCGGCGGGGATGAGGCGGCCTACGATGACGTTCTCCTTGAGGCCACGGAGCGTGTCGATGGAGCCGTTGATGCTGGCTT
>JAOAPF010000093.1 GCA_025462755.1 Edaphobacter sp. | reverse complement strand
ATCTGCGCCGGGCCCTTGAGGCCGCCGCCAGTGTAGCCGTTGGCGGGCGAGACGAGGATGCCATTCTTGTCCGACACGCCGATGGCGTTGTTCTTGTTACTGGCGTACCAGACCTTGTCGGCGGAGTCGATCGCGACCGAGGTGAGGTCGCTGCCGGAGGCAGTGGTGAACTCGGAGGTGGTGGTGAGGGTGGCGGGGAGACCGAAGTGGTAGAGGAGATTTGGCTGGCCGATGCTCCAGCCTATACCGCCGCTGTTGATAGCTATGCCGGAGTCGAAGGCGCTGGTGGTGAATTTTTTCAGGACGGAGCCGTCAGGCCGTAAGACGGTGGCGCGCTGGGCCCCGGAGATCCAGAGATTCTGGGCGGCGTCGAAGGCGGGGAAGAAGCATTGTGTGTCGCAGGCGTACGGGGAGCTAACGAGGGCAGCGCCGGTGGTGGAGAATTTCGAGATGGTTGAGGCGTTGACCGGGCCGAAGTTGACGACCCAGGGGTTGTCCTGAGTGTCGATGGCGATGGAGTAGGGAAGGTTGAGGCCGCCGCCGGCGAAGCCGTTTTGGCCGGAGAGGTTGGCCCCGGTGGGGTCGAATTCGATGAGGGTGTTGCTGCCGTAGGCGGGAATCCAGATGTTGCCGATGGAGTCGATTGCCGGAAAGTAGGGGCCAACCATCTTGTCGGCGTAGAAGGTGAGAGCGACGGTCCAATCGTTGGGTGCGGCGATGAGGGCGGGCTGGAAGGCTTTCGTGATCTGGCTGGCGGTGAAGAGAGCGGCGACGTTGGCGCCGGGTTTGCGAGTGATGTTAAGTGCGGCGGAGATGGTGTTGGTGGGAGCGACGCCGGAGAGGTCGGGGGCGTTGGAGAAGAGCGGGGTGCAGCCGTCGCCTCCGTCGGAGTTGACGCAGGTGACGAGCAGGTTGGCGAGCGAGTTGATCTCGGCCTGGGGGACGTCTCCGTTGCCTTGTACGGTCTGGATGTGGGCGGTGCCGGAGCCGGTATCGACGAGATTGGTGACGGTGAGAAAAGCGTTGGCGAGTCCCTGAAGCGCGCCCGGTGTGGAAGAGGAGCTGAGGTGGGTGGCGTCGGTCATGAAGCCGGAGAGGGCGTAGACGGCGCCGACGGTGGAGACCTCGTTGATGACGATGTAGGGGACCGAGCTTGCGAAGTTGGTCTGGCCTTCGGGGCAGGCGCCCAAGGCAGCCATGAGCGATATCGCGGGGTTGGTTTGGCCGGCAGGCAGGCCGGGGTTGCCGCCGAGGGCGAGGAGATAGACCTGCTGGCCGGAGGTGCAGGAGTAGTCGCCGCTGATGTGAAAGAAGCCGTTGCCGTCGGTGAGGACGTAATAGCCAGTGCCGTCGAAGGCTACGTTGGGCTGCGCCGGGTTCAGCATGGAGATGCTGGGCGCGCCATAGCCGGCGGGGTTGGCGGCGAAGAGATAGATGTGAGCGCCGACGATGGGGTCCTGGCCGCCGTGGACGTTGCCGAGAATGGGTGAGCCGGGAGTGGTGGCGGGGGTGGCCGGGGCGGTTGTGGTTGTTGTTGTGGTGGCGACCGAGGTGATGGGTTTTTCCTGCAAAGGTCCGCAGCCGCTCAGGAGAGCGGCGGCGAGGAGAGAAAACGCAAGGTGGTGAAAGGATAACCGGGGCAAAGGAGGAACTCCCGAGTGCTGCAAGTGATGCAAGAGTAACAATTTGCGTGGAAAAGGAGAGTACGACTTTGGGGTTAGAATCGATGGCGGAAGCGGGTGAGTGGCATGCCATTTTGGGATGATGGAAGGCCGGAAGAGTGGAAAGGTGTTCTGCAGCGTTTTCGAGTTCAGGCGTGAACCGGAGCAGGCATGCTGGGGCGACGGAAAGCGAGTATGGCGACAGCGAGGAGAAAGGGTTCGGTTAGCCAGAGGGAGTGATTGCCGAAGCGTGGAGCTGCCCAAGCGCCGAGGATGGCTCCGACGAGAAAGCAGAGGCAGATGAGGCCGAGAGCGCGGGCCTGAGAGGAGCCCTTTTCACGGGTCTCGGCGGTTGATCCTGGGGTCAGAGCGTCATACAGGCCTTCGGCTACATCGCGAAGATTGCCTGTGATGAATGTGGAGTTGTAAGCGAAGCGGTCGACGCGGCGGAAGCTGGCGACCTGGAAGGCCGCGACGTACGCGATGATGCCGGTGAACGCCATTTCGGGGAAGCTGCCGGGTAGCCATCCGAGGACGAAGATGGCTACGATCTCCAACGCCAGGCCGAGAACGACAGAACGCATGCCGAGGCGAGTGCGGAGGTGTTTGGAGGTGAGGACGCCAGCGAAGAAGCCTGCAAGGGGGACGAGGTGGGGAATGATTTCGGTCCAGTCGCGACCGAAGATGGCGATGGCGAAGAAGACTATGTTGCCGGTCATGGCGTTGGCGAAGACGTGGCCGTGGTTGAGGTAGACGACGGCGTCGAGCAGTCCTCCGGTGGCGGCCAGGAGCATGGCGTCGGGGAGCGCGGCGGGCTGGACGAAGGTGTCTTGGGGCTGCATGGGTGTAGATGGATAAATGAGAGATTATCTGATTGCGCTGTGGAGGTCGGTTTTGCGGCTGGGCAAGGCAGGGTCGATCGGTAAACTTCGTCCCTGCGATGCGGGATATGAGTGAGTTGTTGTCATATTTGCTGCATCTTGTTGACGCTGCGCTGCGTCTAATTTAGCGGAAAAGGCTCAAATTTTGGGGGAGTAGTTTATGGCGATCAAATGGGATCGGTTGACGGTGAAGTCTCAGGAGGCCATGCAGGCTGCTAGTGGTTTTGCCGCGGAGAATGGCAATCCCGAGGTGCTGCCGCTGCATTTGATGGCGGCGTTGCTGGAGGACCGCGAGGGAGTGGTGATCCCGGTGCTGGAGAAGGTTGGAGTGCCGGTGGAGCGGTTGCTCTCGGCGGTGAATTCCGCGATTGAGAAGCTGCCGAAGGTGCAGGGCGGCGGACAGCCGGGGATGAGCGCGGCGCTGCAGAAGGTTCTAGAGCAGGGATTCAAGGAGGCGGAGAACTTTAAAGATGACTACGTTTCGACGGAGCATCTGCTGCTGGCGCTGTCGAGGGCGAAGAACGACCCGGTGCAGCTGGCGCTGGCGGCCCTAGGCGGGACTCATGACGCGATCCTGAAGGCGTTGAGCGCGGTGCGTGGCTCGCAACGGGTGACGGACCAAACCCCTGAAGGGAAGTTTCAGGCGCTGGAGAAATATGCGAAGGATCTGACGGATCTCGCGCGGAGGGGGAAGCTTGACCCGGTGATCGGGCGGGATGAGGAGATTCGGCGCGTCATCCAGGTGCTTGCGAGGCGGACGAAGAACAATCCGGTGCTGATTGGCGAGCCGGGTGTGGGCAAGACGGCGATTGTGGAGGGCCTGGCGCGGAGGATTGTTCAGGGGGATGTACCGGAGATTCTGAAGAATAAGCGCGTGTGTGCGCTGGACCTGGCTTCGATGGTGGCCGGGGCGAAGTTTCGCGGGGAGTTTGAAGAGCGGTTGAAGGCTGTTCTCAAAGAGATTGAGGATTCGAACGGCGAGATTATTTTGTTCATCGATGAGTTACATACTCTGGTCGGAGCCGGTGCGGCCGAAGGCGCGATGGATGCGAGCAACATGCTGAAGCCTGCACTGGCTCGCGGAGATCTGCGGGCGATTGGCGCGACGACGCTGAATGAGTACCGGAAGTACATCGAGAAGGATGCAGCGCTGGAGCGGCGGTTTCAGGTGGTGTATGTGGGCGAGCCGACCGTCGAGGATACGATTGCGATTTTGCGCGGGTTGAAGGAGAAGTATGAGGCGCACCATAAGGTTCGAATCAAGGATTCGGCCATTGTGGCGGCGGCTACGCTGAGCCATCGGTATATTTCGGATCGGTTTTTGCCGGATAAGGCGATCGATCTTGTGGACGAGGCTGCGGCGTCGCTGGCGATTCAGATTGGCTCGGTGCCGGTGGAGATTGATGATCTGGAACGGCGGGCGACTTCGCTGGAGATTGAACGGGCGGCGCTGAAGCGGGAGAAGGATCCTGCGTCGAAGGAGCGGCTGGAGGCCGTGGAGCGTGAGCTGGCCGAGGTGAAGGAGACGGTGGCGGGGCTGCGTGCTCGGTGGCAGAAGGAACGCGGGGCGATTGGGAAGATTGCTGAGTTGAAGGAGCAACTCGAGGCGCTGCGGTTCCAGATGCAGGAGGAGACGCGCAAGGGCAATCTGCAGAGGGCGGCGGAGCTGCAGTATGGCGAGATTCCGAAGCTGGAGGCGGAGCTGCGGGAGCTGACGGCGGAGCAGGATGCGGCGGTTCGCGAGGATGCGGCTGAGGCGGCGACGGGTGTTGCGAAGAAGCGGTCCCGGATGCTGAAGGAGGAGGTCGACGAGGAGGACATCGCGGCGATTGTATCGAAGTGGACGGGGATTCCAGTTTCGAAGATGCTGGAAGGCGAGATGCAGAAGCTGGTGCAGATGGAGGATCGTCTGCGCGAGCGGGTTGTGGGCCAGGATGAGGCGCTGAACGCGGTGGCGAATGCGATTCGGCGTTCGCGCGCAGGATTGAGCGATCCGAAGCGGCCGATTGGTTCGTTTATTTTTCTTGGACCTACGGGCGTGGGAAAGACGGAGACGGCGAGAGCGCTGGCGGAGTTTCTGTTTGATGACGAAGCCGCCATGGTGCGGATCGACATGAGCGAGTACATGGAGAAGCATGCTGTGGCGCGGCTGATTGGCGCGCCTCCGGGATATGTCGGCTATGACGAAGGCGGGCAGTTGACTGAGGCGGTTAGGCGGCGGCCGTATTCGGTTGTGCTGTTCGACGAGATCGAGAAGGCGCATCCGGACGTGTTCAATGTGCTGCTGCAGGTGCTCGATGATGGGCGGCTGACGGATTCGAAGGGACGGACGGTGGATTTCAAAAATACCGTTTTGATTATGACTTCGAATGTTGGCGCTGCGCAGTTGTCTACGGCCTGGGCGCAGGGCGAGGACGGGTTTGAAGAGGCGAAGGCTCGCGTAATGGACGAGCTGCGGAAGCACTTCAAGCCAGAGTTCCTCAATCGCGTGGATGACATTGTGGTGTTCCGTCCGCTGGGCGATGAACAGTTGGCGCACATTGTCGATCTGCGGCTCAAGGATCTGGAGAAGCTTCTGGCGGATCGCAAGATTACGCTTGAGCTTACGGATAGCGCGCGGAAGGCGATCTTCAAGGCCGGATACGACCGGGCATACGGGGCGCGTCCGTTGAAGCGGGCGATCCAGCGGCTGGTGCAGGATCCGCTGGCGGTGAAGATCCTGGACGGCAGTGTGCTACAGGGTGACCACGTGGTCGTGACGGCGGGCAAGAACGGGCTGGAGTTCAAGACGATCCGGCATGCAGAGAACGTTCCGGAGCCTGCCGAGGTGTAATTGAACTGAACAGAATCGATTTGAAGTGCGGTCCAGCGGTTGCTGTGGCCGCACTTTTTTTGCGCTGCGCGATGAGGTTGTCGTCTATTTCTTCTTGAGGGGCGGCGAGTCGGGCCGCACGTAAACGTAGACGTCCTGATTTTCCGGGAGCGTGGGATAAACGGCGGCTAGGCGATAGCTTTTGGCAAGAGTTTCGATTGCGGCGGCGATATCTCTTTGCCCCATGCGATGTCCGTTGCGCCAGACGGCTTCTTCGTTGAGCGATTCCGCCTCGGTTTTAGGAAGGTAGATGATGACTTTGGGTGGATTGTCGAGGAGGCGCGCAGCCTCTTCTTTGGCAAATGCATCGTTGACGACATCCACGTTGTGAGAGGCGGTCTGGGTCGGCCACTTTCTGTCGGTCAGGGAATAGAAGATGGCCATCTCGGGAAAGCTAAAGATGGTGTCTGATGGCGTGGTATTCGATGCCACGATGTGGGTGATGCCATCGACGAGGCGTTCCGTGGCGGCAGGCATTAAGATGCCGCGGAGTTTGGGTTGATCGGAGTGGACAGTTGCGGTCGAAACCGGCCCCTCGGTAAAGAAACCAAAGCCGAAGGGAATGTCGAGTTTGAGACGCACGGTATCGACACAGACCAGCATCACGACGGCGCAAACTACCAGCCGCCCGATGCGGTTGCTTCCCGCGAGCGAGCCGGCAAAGATGAGGCCGAAAGCGGGCAGGAGCATCGGGGAAAATATTGGAAAAGAGAGCGACAGCATAAAGGCGATGTTGAAGGAGACCGCGGCGAAGAGGTAGACCTGTGCCTGGCGTTCGGTCTGAATACCCTTGACCAGCTGCCATGTCCCAACGATGAGGAGCGAGACAATTGCAACGGCTGCGAGAATGATCACGTTCGACGGCCAGGATCGGTGCACCTCTCCCCAATGTCGGAAGGAAAACACTGCGCCTAGAACGATGGACACGATACCGAAGGCGGCCACGCCCAGCATCTCCCAACGCGGAGTGTCGTGTTCGCGTTTGAAATGCGGGCTCGAGGACCGGAGAACGAGCCAAACACCGATAAGCGCTGCGCAAGTGGCTAAGATCATGGGTCGGGGCGCGAGAAGTCCGGTATCAATCGCACGGGTGACGAAGTCGCCTCCGCCATTCTGGGCCTTCGCGGCGGGACCTTTGATGAAGATCGCCTCCAGAAACATTCTGAGGGCGCCGAGACGAGCGAGCCAAGCCAGAAGTGAGCCAATCGGTATGGCAGCGCCGCCGGCGAAGGCTGCCAGCCAGATGACGGCACGGCGAAACGTCTGCAGTCTCCACACGATGGCGGCAACAACGACGGGCACGGCTACGGTTGCGCCAAGGCCGATGGTCTGCTTGGTGAGGAGACTGAGTCCGGCTGCGAAGCCCGCCGCGAAGCCCATCCAGACAAGGAACCGGACGGATCTGCTGCGGTCCAGAACAAAACTGGCGAGGTAGCCGCTGAGCACGGCGTAGAGGAGAGAGTCGTGGTTGTAGGAGGCGATAGTATCGGTGAAGTCAGCCGTCGAGATGACTAGAGTCGCGAAGGCGGCCACGGCGGCATAGGCAGGACGGTAAAGGCGGAGAAGCCAGAGATACAGGAGCAGCGCGATGAGAGTTCTCTCTATCATGCCTGCGGTGCGGGAGACGATGAGGTTCTCTCCGAACAGGCGAAGCAGGAGGGCACTCTTGAACTGATTCAGAGGAGGGCTGGTGGTGAAATAGTCGCGAAACGGCACGCTGCCGTGCAGGAGGCTGACGCCTCCGACGTACTCTCCAGCGCCCGATCGGAGACCGGCGAAACGATTGAAGAACAGAGAGAAGAAGAGAG
>JAOAPF010000086.1 GCA_025462755.1 Edaphobacter sp. | reverse complement strand
AGTTGGTTAGAGCGCTGCCCTGTCACGGCAGAGGTCGCGGGTTCGAGCCCCGTCGTCCCCGCCATAGATTCTAAAGCACTTAGAATCAAATGGCGACCTACAGTGACAGTCAAATCAGGGTCCGATAAAGGTCCAATAAGCCCGCTACTGCGTTGTTTGCGGGTAATTTTCTTCGGCCTTCTGACCCACGTCTGACACCATCATCCTTACAACCTTGCTCTGCGCTGCCCGCTTGTTCGAGTTCACTGCCTGTGTGTAAACATCCAGCGTGATCCGGCTGTTCGCGTGTCGTAAGAGCTCCTGAACGGTTTTGACATCCTCTCCATTTGCCTTCAATAACGTGCCGAAGGAGTGCCGGAAAGTGTGCCATCCGATTTTCTTGTGAATGCCAATTGCTTTCGCAACTGGCTGAATATGCCGCTTCATGAGGTTGTCCGGCCAATAGGGCTGCTTTCCCCTCATGGTCTCGCTAGCGAAGACGTAGTCATCATCTGACGCGTAAACGCTCTGGCGACGCAGCGCAAAAGGTCCTCCGCCATGTAACTGTCCATAGGGACAGGTTTGGCTGAGGCTTCTGTCTTGCAGTTGCCCAGAACTTGATGCCAGATGGACCGCGTCACACGAAGTTCCAGATCCTCAAAATCGACATCGCACCAGCGAAGTGCAAGCAGTTCGCTGACCCGAAGTCCTGTTGCCGCGTCGAGAAGAGCCAGCGTGCGCTCTCGGACGGACAACTTGCTAAGAAGAAGCTGCAACTCCGCCAGTTCGAGAATGTCGGGCGTTCTCTCTCGCTTCGCGCTCTGACGCACGAGCTTGATTGGGTTGCGTTCAACCCACTCGTACCGCATGGCGTGATGAAAGATCGCGCTCATAATATTCCGAATCTTCGCTCTCGTGCCCTTCGCCCGCTTGATGCTGTCCAGCCATTCTTCAACAGCTACTGACTTGACGTGATCAAGTCTGTGATCCCCCCAGCGAGGAAGAATCCAGCCATTCAGATAGCTTTCGTACCCGGCGCGCGTCGAGAACGACTTGCGTCCCTGATTTTCACCAACCAGCTCCTTTAGCCGGTAATGAGCGACCAGTTCGGCAATCGTGCCCGGCCCGCCTTCCGAATGCGGGGTTTGTTGGTTGGCGTCAATGCGCAATGCTTTGGCAGCTTTGAGTGCGGATGCTTCAGTCGGAAATGCCTCGACGGTACCGACTATTGCCTTCCGGCGTTTGCTCGTTCCGTCAAAGGTGGATTCTCACCAGCGGAAGACCCAAACGTCGGTCCCACTTTGCCGCTTTTCGCGTTGCACGCTTCCCTGCTGATACCGTGTTCGCCTAGGCATGATCTCTCCTGGATAGGCGCCACGGATGACTGTTCTCAGCGTACCGAAGTGCGGGGCAGAGGTCGAGCATGTTCTTCTCCGTTGCCAATGTTTGGGGAAACCTGGCGTCAGTAGGAGCGCGCGAAGCCTTGATCGGCAACGTGCCGATTCGTGGGATTGGGATGTAAGTACGGTTTGAGTGATGGAATGTCAGCTCGCTCGTTCCTGCCGCTCCAACCACGCGCTCAGGTCGGATGCGCGGAAACGCCAGAGTTTACCGACATGGGAGCCGTGAATCTCCACGCGTCGAGCCAACTTCTGTAGGGTCTTGTGATGAATGTCTAAAAGTTGTGCTGCCTGGTGGCTGTTGAGAAGGGGTTCAAAATCAGGAATGCCGAATGAATGATTGTCGACCGAGCGAGGGGGAAATTTTGCGATCACCTGTGCCATTAGCGACCTCCTTTTCCAAGAGAGTGCCCCAAAATTCCACAGGCGTCCAAGACCTTTTTCGTCAAGATTGATGCTCGTTAGGCATCAGGAAGGCGCATTCAGATACCCACAGGAATTGAACGAAATAACCAGATGCGCGAGAGGGTTTCGAAATCATACGATCCAGTGTTGGAATTGACTGCAGGTTGGCTGAGATTCCGATTTCGGAAGCAGGCTGAGTTCCGCGGGATACTGGGGGTATACGGCGTCTCGATGAGTGCTTCGGCGATTTGGCGCTCATCGAGGTTCAGACGCTATGCTGACCCCTCACAAATCTCTACAGGAGCTTGCGTGATACCGGGGCGCAACTCTTCAGGAGGCTCACGCAAGTATGCCAGAAGCTCTCTTGTCTTTTCTCTCCCGCGCGACGCCACTCCGGCATCTGATTGCAATGCGTCCCGGACCAGTTCCAGCAGATGATCGCCGACGCGGTGATAGATAGAGATGGTCCTGCAACCCTGCGGCTTTCCATATAGATGTTATGACGCTGCAGATCAAAAATGGCTGCCCGGAATTGGGCAGCCATTCTGGTGATGGTGGAGCAGTGAGGGGTTAGAAGGTGACCTTGCCAGCGAGTTGGAAGATACGGGCAGGTTGCGCGGCAGT
Source organism: Edaphobacter sp. (assembly GCA_025462755.1). Taxonomy (GTDB): domain Bacteria; phylum Acidobacteriota; class Terriglobia; order Terriglobales; family Acidobacteriaceae; genus Edaphobacter. The sequence continues at coordinate 50,436 of JAOAPF010000086.1, read as the reverse complement.
GGCGTAGCCGAAGGTGCTGGAGTTAAATGCGGTCGTGATGGCAGTCGAGACAGTACCGCCGGGTGTGAAATTGGGATGGTTGAAGAGGTTAAAGGCCTCAAGACGGATGTTGAGAGCGAGGCGCTCGTGGATGGGGAAGATTCGGGTGATTGCGGCATCCACATCGTAGTAGGCAGGGTGACGGAAGGCATTGCGGCCAAGGTTTCCGAAAGTTCCTGTTGCGTTGGCTGAAAAAGCTCCGGCGGACTTCGCTGAGAGGTACTGACGGTTGTCCTGACCATAAAGGCCGAAGATGTTCTGGCGATAGTTGGTGGGCTGTGCGCGGCTCTGGCTGAAGGCGTTCTGCTGACCGGTGAGGAAGTCGATGAGCGGTTCGCCGACGTTGTTGTTGTTGATACCGGAGAGGCCGCGGTTGAAGCTGAAGTTGCCGTTCTGCAGATAGCCAGCGTTGGTGTTCTGAGCGGCGCGGATGTACTCACCGCCGAAGGCAAGCTGATGTTTGCCATAGACGTAGTCGACATCGTCGGAGAGGTCAGTGGTCTGCGTGTTGAAGTGACCCGGGGAGCAGGTGCCGCAGCCGATTGAGAAGTAGTTGGAGACGGCCAGGCGGAAGTCGGCCGGGACATAGGTGTAGATGTTGACTCCAACTGCCTGAGCGTTGATGCCGCCCGCAGTGGGTCCACGATTGTCGCGCCGGCGGGCAAAGCTTCCGTGAAATGTATTGACCAGCTTCGGCGAGAGGACGAATGTGTGGCCGAGTGTGTAATTCATCACGCGCTCATCGTTGCCGGCCGTGGTGGTCAGCAGCAGATTGTTGGGCTGGTAAAAAGCGGGCGCGAAGTAGTCGGTGACGTAGACGCGGAAGAAGACGTTCTGCCGCTGGTTGATTGTGTAGTCGACGCGTCCGATGTACTGGTTCTCACGGTTAATGGCGGGAAGCGCTATCTGGATCAGTCCGCTTACGGGATTGGCCTGAGAGAGAGGCAGCAGTTTGACGAGAGCCAGGGCCTGCGGGCTGAGACTGCTCGCTGGTACCTTCCGTGTCGCGGTGATGTTGGCGCCACTGACCGGGTCGATGAGGGTTTTTCCAGGGGCAATGGTTACGCGGGCGCAATTGCCGGAGGTAGGCTGCTGGCTGAAGTCGCCAGAGATCTCAGCCGCGGTGGGGATACAGAGATTGGCAGCGTTGGTTGTCTGGCTTTCACGCGTGCCCTGATAACCGCCAAAGAAGAATAATTTGTCCGTAATGATCTTTCCGCCAAGAGTGCCACCGAACTGGTTGCGGTGGAGCGTGTCCTTGGTCGTGGAGAAGAAGTTGTTCGCGTTGATGATGTTGTTGCGAAGGAACTCGAACACAGTGCCGTGCCATTGGTTGGTACCGGAGTTGGTGACACCGTTGACGAGGGAGCCCGGGTGCAAACCGTTGCGCGCCGGAAGCGAGTTCGATTCGACTGAGAACTCGCGAAGAGCATCTGGGAACGGGTAAGGAAGGTTGACGTTGGTGAAGACGTCGACGTTGGTGCCCCCGTCGAGTACGTAGTTGTTGTAATTGCCTTGTCCGCCCGCGACTGCGATGACGGTAGAGCTGGCGTAATTCTTGCTGCCGATGAGGTCGCCGGCGGGCGCTGTAACGGCTCCGCCAGAGACTAGGACGAGCTGAGTAGCCTGGCGGCCGTTCAGGGGCATCTCGGTAATCCGCTGCTGATCGATGACCTACTTGAATGAGCTTGTCTCGGTCTCCAGGGCCACGCCGGAGGCTTGTACTTCGATGTGTTCGTTTGAGGTGCCGACCTTGAGCGCGGGGTTGATCTGGACGTTGTTGCCGACCTCGAGGACGCCCTTTTGAGTAAAGCTGCTAAAACCAGGGGCGTCTGCAGTCAGCGAATAGGGCCTACCGGGACGTTCGGAATACTGTAAAGGTCACCGCTGTCGGATGTTGTCGAGCGCGAGGTACCTGTATCGGTGTTGGTGAGGACGAGATTGGCGTTAGGAACAGCGGCGCCGGTGGCATCAGTCACTGACCCCTGAACGCTGGCGGTGCCGGCAGACTGAGCGTAGAGGCGGAGTTGGGGCACACAGAACAGAAGCGCTGCCAGCAGGGAGAAGTGGAGAAATAAGCTCGGACGATGAGTGGTGAATATCTGAGAGTGCATTCTTATGTCCTCTATGACCTTCTGTAACTTTGTTGTTGGCCTCGATGGAACATGCAAAGAGGGATATAAAAATTGGCGAGGAGTATATGAGTTTGGTAGGAATGTCGAAGTACACTGGGAAGCCTCCCAGATCAGTTCAAATGTGAACTGATTTTTCAATGGGGATGCAAATTATTCGTGTAGGTATACGATTGTCAAGAGAGGCGGTCTTCACCGTAGCACTCGTTATTTCTGCCCCAGTACCTTTAGAGCTGCCCGCATCCGAGATGTTGAGACGCGGAACCGCGGTACTCGTTCCGAAGCTCGCCAAGGTCTTCTCGATCGATCATCCGCGAAAGAATTATTGGTGACTCGCTGCTCGAACCCGCAGGTGCATCACTTTCGATTGAACACAGAGTGGGCCGAGGTTAAGTTTGTTCCTTGTCCGACTAAAGGGAAAGCTCTATGAGCAAAGGATTTGGAATGAATGCAGCAGAGTTATCCCTCCACGGCCTACCGGTTCCGGCGGGAGGTGATGCAACCCGGAGACGTGATCTCCGTGCAATTCCATAAACGCACATCTCGTCACTTTACTCCCGGATTGTTTGAATGTTAAGTAATCGAGGAGCACGTGGTGTTGCATAGGGTCCGCATTTACTGCGCACTTATTCTGGTCAACAGCCCGCACAACCCGACCGGTGCGACCCATCGGGGACGCCGAAATGGAAGCCCTGCACGACTTCACCGCCAAGCGCGGAATCCAGCTGGTCAGTGACGAGGTCTACCATCCCATCTACCACGGAAGGCAAACGAAATCGGCGGCGCGCCTGCCGCACGCCACCGTGATCGCCGACCTGTCAAAGGCATTTTCGATTGCCGGAGTGCGCACGGGATGGATGATCGAGCACGATGCCAAGCGTCGCCAGCAATACTGGACCGCGCGCGCCTACTTCTCCATCTGCAACACCACCACGTGAGAAAGTTTCCACCAAGGCTGCGGTCGAGAGAAGAGCCGGGCCACACGTGAGAAGGAGTGGTACAAGAAGTTCTCTCATCGCCATTGCTGATCCCGATCGGATTGGTGCATTGTCAAAATATAAGCGGTCCCTGGAAAAACATGAATTCGCCGCGAACTCTGAAGCGGTGGAAATGACGGTCTGATGGAAAGAGAGGAAAACATGAAGCCGTTTCCCCTCTCTTCCCACAGCCCTTGGAAATCCCGCAGAGAACGCGGGATTACCACATTCCCACCGCACGACGACTACTATTGAGTTTGGACGGTTCTACTTTGTTCCCGTCGGGGCATTTCAACTTTGCAGCAACAGGGATGATTTCCGACACCCCTGCAAAGAAAGCCGAACCCTTTCAGTCTGGCAAGTGCACCGAGCTTTCGTCCGGTTTCAAGAGTCGTAGCCGAAATGCAGGTTTCAGCTGGATGTCCAAAAATCGATCTTTGGGCCCAACAACGCAATCGGGGTATTTGTTTCGAGTGAGAATTTGAGAATCAGGGATGCGATCCGGTTGCACGGTCGTTATGCTTACGAGCTATGTTTTGTCCCATTTGCCACAGAACGACAATAGAACGAGGACCTGTTCGATAAGTGTGACTTGGAACCACGGGGGCAGTTTCCCACGCAACAATGTCCTGCGGTGAATCCAAGTAGGTGTCGATCCATCGGTGCCAGGAACCTCCATTACCCTTGTCCAAGGGCGGAAGTTCAAAGTCGAGCGGCTCCCAATAGGCATTGAAGATGAAATAGGCGAGCAGGTTTTCGCTTGGTAGCTGCACGCTCAGTGCGACGCTGTGCGAACAAGTATTCCAGTCCGGCTGGTTGAGTTTTACGCCGTGCCAACCCTTTATGCCTGCGTCGATCCACTGCGCCAGGGTCATCCTCCGTTGCTCAGGGCCAACGTCTCGCATCAGCCGTCTGCAAATGATTAATTGAACAAACCGGTGCACATCCGAGTGCTTATTGAGAAGGCTCCAATCGAACCATGCGCTCTCGTCATCGTGGCAATAGGCATTGTTATTGCCATGCTGCGTGCGCCGGACTTCGTCGCCCATCGTGATCATGGGCAGACCAAGTGACATCAATGTGACGGTCAAAAGGTTTTTCACCTGGCGATTTCTTAGTTTTTCGATCGCGGGATCATCGGTCGCGCCCTCGATGCCGCAATTCCCGCTGCGATTGTCATCTGCGCCGTCACGGTTGTTATCATTGTTTTCTTCATTATGCTTTTGGTTGTAACTGACCAGGTCATTGAGGGTAAATCCGTCATGACAGGTTATGAAGTTTATGCTCTGTTCTGCTTCGCGTCCTTTATGCCCATAAATCTCAAGGCTGCCTAGGATGCGGTCAGCGAAACGCCGCACATACCCCTCGTCGCCGCGAAGAAAGCTTCGTACATCATCACGAAAACGGCCGTTCCACTCCCTCCAGCTATCTCCGACAAAACTGCCCACCTGGTATAGTCCAGCCGCATCCCAGGCTTCGGCGATTATCTTTGTTCCGGCAAGATATGGGTCCGACTCGATATCCCAAAGAACCGGAGGGTTAGCCATCATATTGCCGCTGGAATCGCGAGTAAGAATGGACGCCAAATCGAACCGGAACCCGTCGACGTGCATCACTTCAACCCAATAGCGAAGGCTGTCCACGATCATCCGACGTACGATGGGATGGTTGGAATTGAGCGTGTTTCCACATCCGGTGTAGTCGGCATAATGTGAGCGGTCTTCTTTGAGAATGTAGTGAGCGCTGTTGTCGATTCCACGTAAACACAACGTCGGTCCGTTATGATCTCCTTCGGTTGTGTGATTGAAAACAACGTCGAGGATGACTTCGATTCCTGCTCGATGCAGTGCTTTGACCATGTCGCGAAATTCGTCGACCGGGCCGAGAGGATCCTGACGTGAACTATATGCCTGATGTGGAGCGAAGAACGACACCGGTTGATAGCCCCAGTAGTTGACTACACCAGGCGGGCAATCCTGGGCGTCGAACTGGAAGACAGGCAACAGTTCCACCGCCGTAATGCCAAGTTCCTGAAGATAGGGGATCTTCTCGGTTAGCCCGCGATACGTTCCGCGTGTTTTGTCGCCGACGCCAGAATTGGGGTTACGCGTGAACCCTTTGACATGCATCTCGTAGACGATGGTCTGCGTCGATGGACGTCTGAGCGGCATATCGCCCTCCCAGTCGTATGCCGTCGGGTCCACCACAACGCTTTTCATTGCCGTTGCAGCGTTGTTCCCACGTCTACGTGCAGCGTCCCGGTTGTATGCCTTTGGGACCACGACTCCGCGCCCGTACGGATCGAGCAGAACTTTTTCGGGGTCGAAACGCATACCAGCGGCAGGATCAAACGGTCCATGAAATCGATACCCATAGAGTTGTCCCGCGCGAATGCCGGGCACAAACACATGCCAATAGTGATAGGTGCGATTGGTAATGGGATCGATTCTGACCACATCGGTCGGCTGCGCATCGTCCTCCCGATCGAAGAAAAGAATCTCAACAGCGCTAGCCTTACGGGAAAACACGCTGAAGTTTACTCCGTCGTGCGTAACGATGGCGCCGAGAGGAGCGGTCCTTCCTCTGGTCGTAGTTGTCGAAAGAGAGCGTTTGCTATCGGCTAACGATAAATTTGAGAGCATGATCACCTTTATTGCACTTACTCGCATCAGAGAGGACGGTGAGCGGACGCAACTGTCTTCGCGTCATGGGACTTCTCCTTGAAGTGCCAGGAATCTAGCCCCGTCAGAAAGCTTTCCCAAAGGAACCATGAAGAGTGGAATAGGACTATACTCCTTCAACGCTTGTGGTGATCACGATCTCGCCTTCTTATGAGCTGTGCCGGAACATGGGCTCCCGGCCTTTAGAATGAGCCGACGTTGCCGAACCTCTCGTTTCCATCGTGGACTAGAGGTTTCCCTAGTGGTCATATTGATGCAAATGGACCACAGTTGAAGCGATCTCATCGTCGTGTGACGATCGTGCGTAGTTCTGTGATTGGCATTCACAGCCATTGTCACGGCGCCGCTCTAGTTTGAGGCAATACGATCAGGCCGAAGTTCGAGCCAGGCTCTCTCTTGAGGCGAACCGGCCAAGCAAAAGGAGGAACAAAATGTTACAAGACGCGGAATCAGCCAGACTGCAGGAGGCAGGCACACTCGAGTCCAGCAGATCCCAACTGAAGGCAGTCGCCGGCGAAAAGCCTTGGAGAAAGTGGGGGCCCTACCTGAGCGAGCGGCAGTGGGGTACGGTTCGCGAGGACTACAGCCAGGATGGAAATGCCTGGGACTACTTCACCCATGACCAGGCCCGCTCGCGCGCCTATCACTGGGGTGAGGATGGTCTCGCCGGGATCAGCGATTTCAATCAGCGGCTGTGCTTCAGCGTGGCTCTGTGGAATGGCAAAGACCCTATTCTCAAAGAACGTGCGTTCGGTCTGACGAATAGCGAGGCCAACCACGGCGAAGACGTCAAAGAATACTACTTCTACCTCGACAGCACGCCCACCCACTCCTACATGAAGTATCTCTACAAGTATCCGCAGGCGGCTTACCCCTACGTCGATCTGATCGAAACCAACAGACGGCGCAATCGCGGCGACATGGAGTATGAACTGCTGGATACCGGGATCTTCAACGAAGATCGCTACTTTGACGTTTTTGTCGAGTATGCCAAGGAGTCTCCGGAAGACATCCTGATCCAGATCACTGTGGTGAATCGCGGTCCTGAGCCAGCCACCGTGCACGTCCTGCCAACATTATGGTTTCGTAATACCTGGACATGGTGGCCCGATACACCCAAGCCGTCCCTGAAGCAGGTCTCTGGCAAGAAAGGCGACCAGGTTGTTGTAGCGTCACACGCGGATCTCGGCGAGCGGTATCTGTACTGCGAGGGAGATGCCGAGCTGCTGTTCACAGAAAATGAGACGAACAACGAGCGGATCTTCGGCACGGCTAACCAGTCGCCGTATGTCAAGGACGGAATCAACAACTATGTAGTTGAGGGCAAGAAGAACGCTGTGAATCCAGAGAAAACGGGAACCAAATCTGCCGCACATTATCAGCTGAATGTGGGTGCCGGAAGGGCCGCCACCGTCCGTCTTCGCCTCACGGATGTAACGCCTGCTACCATCGGCGATCCGTTCAAGAGCTTTGCCGAAATCATGGAGACCCGCAAGCGTGAAGCAGATGAGTTCTACAAAGCTATAACACCAACCCGAGTCAGCGAAGATGAAGCCCTCGTCATGCGCCAGGCGCTGGCCGGAATGCTCTGGACCAAGCAGTATTTCTTCTTCGACGTCGATCTATGGCTCACGGAACATGGTCAGGATCCGATGAAGCCGGGCGGACACCTCATGCGGAACAGCGAATGGTTCCACATGGTGAACAGCCACATTATCTCGATGCCCGACAAGTGGGAGTATCCGTGGTACGCGGCCTGGGACCTCGCGTTCCACACCATCGCGCTCTCCACGGTCGATCCGGAATTCGCCAAACAACAGCTCGACCTGATGCTGCAGGAGTTTTTCATCCATCCTACCGGTCAGATGCCGGCCTACGAGTGGAACTTCAGTGACGTGAATCCACCAGTGCATGCCTGGGCCACTATCTTCCTATACCGGACGGAACAAGCGTTGAAGGGGAAGGGCGATCTTGAATTCCTCAAGCGGTCGTTTGCCAAGCTGGTGCTGAATTTCAGTTGGTGGATCAACCGCAAAGACCGGTTCGGCAAGAATCTCTTCGAGGGCGGATTCCTGGGGCTGGATAATATCGGTGTCTTCGACCGCAGCTCGCCTCTGCCGACCGGCGGCCACCTCGAGCAGGCTGACGGCACTGCCTGGGTCGCACTTTTCTGTCAGAACATGGCTGAGATTTCCGTGGAGCTGGCGGCCAACGATCCGTTCTACGAAGACATGGCCATCAAGTTCGTTGAACATTTCTTTTGGATCGCCCGTGCCATGAATCAGACGGGGCCGGAAGGCATGTGGGATGAGGAAGACGGGTTCTACTACGATGTCCTGCGCCGTCCCGATGGTAGTGCACAGCGGCTCAAGGTGCGCTCCATGGTTGGCCTGCTGCCCCTGTGTGCCACTACAGTCGTCGAGCCGTGGCAGCGCGAACGGGTGCCACGAGCGGGGGAGATAATGTTCGAACGCATGCAACGTATGCCCGAGCTGCGCGAAAGCATTCATATAACCGGTCCCGGCCATTTCGGATATGGTGAGCGCGGCATAGTTGCACTTGTGAATGAGAATAGGTTACGCCGGATTCTCACACACATGCTGGATGAGAACGAGTTCCTCAGTCCCTATGGGATCCGGGCACTCTCCAAATATCACGACGAGCATCCCTACGTGGTAAACGTCGAGGGTCAGGAATACCGCGTGAATTACCTTCCGGCTGAATCCGACACGGGCATGTTCGGCGGGAACTCCAACTGGCGCGGGCCAATCTGGATGCCGGTGAATGCGTTGCTCATTCGTGCGTTGCTTCAGTTCTATTTGTATTACGGAGACAACTTCAAGATCGAGTGTCCCACCGGCTCGGGCAAGCTGATGAACCTGTTCGACGTAGCCCGGGAGATAGCCAATCGTTTGGAGCGGATCTTCCTGCGGGATAAATCGGGCCGGCGGCCAGTCTATGGAGGTACAGAGAAGTTCCAGACCGATCCCCAATGGAAGGATTACATCCTGTTCTTCGAGTACTTCCACGGTGACAACGGCGCGGGCCTGGGAGCCAGCCACCAGACCGGATGGACCGGCGTGATCGCGAAACTGATCGAGCTTTTCGGTCGCATGGAGGGACAGCAGCTTCTGGATGCTGGTAAAGCAGGCGGCTTTGCAAAGGAGCGAACCCAAGAGGTAGAAACCGTGTCGGTTTAGCGGCTTGCTACGCCGACAAAGTTGACATACCTATCGAGACGTTGATGGGCAAGTCGAATGGGTTTTCGCGTGGAGTGGTCGAGCTCCACGCGAAGACTGGGGAGTCATTGTTTCAGGTGTCCGGACAAACACATGCAATTACTAAGAGAGAACCGACGCGGGAGAAGCAAGTCGCTTCACTGGGCCCACGCTCTCCGCATAGCCCTGTCTATCTTCTTACTTGTGGGCGTCGCGGTGCATTCTCCAGCCCAGGTTCCGACATCCGTTACGCCTCCTCCTGCCAAGGCTGAGCCTGCGGCGCCCATCGACCCGCTCGGACGCAAAACTCCCCGCAGTGCACTACTGGGCCTTCTAAAGTACGAGACAAAGCAGGACTTCGCGACCGCCGCTCAGTATCTTCAACCGACTCCGGGCCGAGACACTAACCTGGTGCAGCGGGCCAAGGAACTTCAGGAGTTGCTCTCAAGATTCCAAGGCACCCCCGGATTGTTGAGCGATGATCCAGAAGGTACGGTTGAAGCCGGCCTTTCCCCCGGCCAAGTGCGTGCTGGCGCGATCGTGGTAGGTGGCACGACAGTTGACCTGATCCTGGTGCGAGTGGACGATCAGGATTCAGGGAAAATCTGGCTGGTTTCGAGAGAAACAGTTGCGAAGATCCCCGGACTCTACGGCCAGATGAAAGGCGAAGCCCCGACAGTAGCCAAACGAATCGTGCCTGCCGCGCTGACCAGCCGCCACCCGCTGGGTTTGTCACTCGCGCAATGGTTTGGGTGGTTGGTCTCGATCCCCATCTCATGGGTGCTGGCTTGGCTGTTGGGGTTTCTGCTGAGCGCCCCTAGAAGAGTCTGGCGCAAACTCCGGAAGGTGCATTTCAGAACGATCTGGGAGACACCACTTGGCATGCCGCTCCGGTGCATCATCGCGATCCTGCTGCATGCCCTTTTTGTTTACCTGCTTGAGCCGCCGCTTTTGTATCGCACTTACTACTTTCGCTTCCTGGCGGGCCTCCTTGCAGGTTGCGTTGTGTGGTTCGTGAGCAGGCTCGCCGACCAAGGCTTCGAACGCGCGGTCAATCGGACTCGGACGCAACGCCCAGGCGGGGAGTCGATTCTCATCGTGATGCAGCGACTCGGCCATGTTGTGATGCTGATCGTCGCTTTGATCATCGCATTCAGCCTATTTGGGTTCAACGTGAAGACGGCGCTTACCGGCCTGGGCATCGGTGGACTGGCGTTAGCCTTGGGCGCACAAAAAACACTGGAGAACGTCATAGGCGGGGTCTCGATGCTGATGGACAAGGCTTTGCACATTGGTAACTTTTGCAAAATCGGCGCTCAACTCGGCACCGTCGAAGATATCGGGCTGCGCTCCATCAAGCTGCGAACACTCGATCAAAGTCTGCTGGTGGTTCCGAATGGATTGCTGGCCCAAATGCAGTTCGAGAATTTTGGGCCTCGACGAAAATGCCTCATCAATCAGCGCTTTTCACTGCGAATTGAGACGCGGGTTGAACAGTTACGGTTTGTGCTCGATCGCGTGCAGAGCATGCTCGATCAACAGCCTGCGATCGAAACGGGAACATCAAGAATACGAGTGGCGAATTTCGCCGGCGCCGCCTTCGAACTGGAGTTGTGGGCGTATGGCAAGACGGGCGACTGGACAGAGTTCACTGCCATTCGCCAGGACGTCATCCTGAAGATCGCTGAGATTGTCGAGGCTGCCGGTACGCGGCTTGCGGCGCCTACACAATTGACATACCTAGCCAATGACTCAGGTATCGACGCGGACAAGGCGAATGATGGTGTGCGTGCGTGACCGAACTTCGGCCTGGCGAATCGTTCCGATCTCCAGGCGATAGTCGAAACGGAACGACGAACCGAAGTGCTATATCCGTTCAGCCGCAAGGCCCCGATGGCTATCTGGGCAGACGCGGGTTAGGTGAAGTGAAATGACGTTCCGGGAGGGCACCATGGCAATAGCGAAGCTTGATCCAATGCCAAGAAATGACTTCGGCCACGAGGTAGTTCCATGGCAGAAGCGGCACGCTGACGGCAAGGATTTGCGCCGCACAGTTCCGCGGGAGTCCCATGCGGAGTGGATACCCCCGAAGGACCGTCCCGACCCGTTGAAACTCATTGCTGAGAACAATAAAGGCAGGCGAAAGGATCTCATTCCGTTGCGCATGGGACGCATGGCTGCGTCGCCGTTCACCTTCCTTCGGGGTTCGGCCTGCGTGATGGGGGCGGATCTGTCGACGTCACCGATTAGCGGAATTCCTGTGATCATCGATGGCGACGCGCATCTGAACAACTTCGGTTTCTATGGCACGCCACAGCGGGAAGTTGTCTTCGACATGAATGATTTTGACGAGGTCACCATCGGTCCTTGGGAATGGGACCTTAAGCGCCTAGGGGCAAGCGTAAACGTGGCGGGTCGGGAGAATGGTCTGAACCGGCGAGAACGGGCGGCGGCGGTGCAGCGTGCTGTTGAGGGTTACCGCTTGAATATGAACCGGCTGGAGAGCATGGGATTACTGGAGATCTGGTATCTGCATGCCTATCCCGGGCGGTTGAACCCGCTGATCAAGATCGATCCCAAGTCCCAAGCAGTCTTTAAGAAGGTGTTGGCCAAAGCGCTAACGACCGACAACAAAGCGCTCGTGCCCAAGGTCGCGGAGCGCAGGCACGATGGATCCTGGATGTTTCGCGAGGATCCGCCTGTATTGACGCGGGTCAGCGCTTCCACCAAGACGAAGGTGATTGATGCCCTGAACCGATACTCTGACACACTTCCGCGAGAGCGTCGCTTCATGTTGAGCCGCTATCACGTAGCAGATGTTGCCCATCGGGTTGTGGGTGTGGGTTCGGTGGGGACCCGTGCTTACCTGGCGCTCCTTTTCGGTAACGGAGATAACGATCCTTTATTCCTGCAGGTGAAGGAGGCTGCGCCACCGGCCCATGGCCCTTACGTCCCGCAGCTCCCAAAAGAGTTTCTCCACGACGGGAAGAGGGTGGTGTTGGGACAGAAAGGATTGCAAGCCTCGAACGATCCCATGCTGGGCTATACCGACATCGACGGGAGGCATTACTACGTACGGCAAATGAAGAATCTGAAGGCTTCGATACCGGTGGAATGGCTGACGGGAGCTTCCTTTAACTTCTATGCCTGGGCGTGCGGAGCATTGCTGGCACGCGCACATGCACGAGTGGGGGACACGGCGCGGATCGCCGGCTACTGCGGCAACTCCTCGGTCCTGGATAAAGCTTTGGCGGAGTGGGCCGAGAGTTACGGAGATCAGACGGAGCAGGACCACGCCGCTTTGGTTGACTCCATCAAGCGAGGGGAAACCAAAGCACACATCGAGGCAGCGGATGAAAGCTAGCTCTGTCTCGGGGCTTAGCATTTACGCGTCGCCCTGTTGCTACAGCGTTTCTGAAGTGACGGCCAACGATGACTGTACCAACACCATTGTAAGAACCGCCCGACTTCTCATTGGTTTTGGGCGGGCCGCTCTATCAAATGCTCTGGCGGCGCACTTGACAAGTCCCGCCCTCGGTTTGCTGCGTCGTCGGATCGCAATATCTGTGCACTTATGCAGGGTGCCGCTGGCAGTCCTGTCTTTGGCGCAAGCTCACTTTCTGTGCGGAACAAAGCTTTCCTTTTTCGTGAGATCGAGACGCATGTACGGCTCTAGTTTCGCTGCCAGTGCTGATCCTGGCTGAGATGATTGTTCATCAACGTATTCGGCCTTTTGTGAAAAGCTTCGTCGAACGGCGATGGACTCCACCATGCGTATATGCAACTCAGTCATTGTCGAATTTGCGCTTCTTATCTTTGTGTTCACCGTTGGCACCTGGATCTTGCGGCATCAGGAAGCATACGGAGCCTGAATTTTATGACAACAAATGGCTGGAAAGACTACGTATGTCGCCGCATACGGAGTAGGCCAAAGGCGCAAACTCCGCGCTGTATGTCATCCAATTCGAGCACAGATCCGGTCATTGTCTTCTCCTTCTATAATAGCTCTCACTTGGAAACTCGCGTCTAGAAGCTGATTGCACCCGCGACCTGCAAGGAGTATCCCTGAAAGTCACAGCCAGCTGCGTTGGAAGTTGATGCGCGTCACTTCAGACCGTAGGTCCAACTGAGCCCAGAACTGACGCCATAGTCGCTTCCAGAAAAACCCTGCGGCGGCTGGTTGTCCCAGTTACCATAGAACGAGATATTCCATTTCAGATCGCTGATTAGCTTGATGTAATACGAAGAGTTCGCATTGATGCGAACTCGACCCGGGTCAGTCACCGCAGGCAATATTCCGACAGTTGCATCGAGATTGGTTTTGCTGAACTTGAAGAGTCTGGTATCAACATAAATCAAGGCCGCCGTGGTGTTCTGATGCTGTATTGGAGTATTGGTGTGTTGATATGTTGTGTCCTGCCAACCTACGCCGCCCAACAATTGGATGCTCGCCTGGTTCGTATTCTTCAAGTAACGCCCCACTCCTCCGCCCAATAAAGTCTGCAGCGAAATGCCCTGCTCCGAACTCTGCAGCAAGCCACCGACACCCTCGTAGAACCAGTTCTTTTTGGACATCAAATGGAGGGCCGTGAACGCGAGCGAGTTTCGCGTCGAAGCTGTAGTCCCAGTGCTCTTCGAGAGGTTAGAATCCAGGCGGGCAGCCGCATTCCAGCGCTCCCGAACGTACGCGGTGCTTGCAGCCAGACTGTACTGGGTCGATTGGTTGCCCTTGGAGTAGATCGTTCCTAAGCTGATACCGCCGTTGAATCGCTCCCAAAACTTATCCGATGTAGCGACCATTTGAACGATCTGTGAACGCTCCACGGTGAGCACCTGTTCTGGAGGTTGCAAGACGTGGATCTGCATTGGCCTGTCGGCTCCCATCCCCGCAGTCTTCAAAGCGCCGGTGTACACCGAGCCATCCTCCGTTTTCACAACAAACAATTGTGTACTTTCCACGCTGGCTACCTTCGACCAGTCAACGGACGATGTGCCGTCGATGTAATCAAAACTTACGTACAGCACTCCTCCGTCGAGACCTTTGATCTCACAGGCCATAGAGTCACCATTCTTCATGGTCAACCGGTCCGTTTTGTCTCGCCCGAACAGAGGTGCAGTGAGAGTGAAGAGAAAAGCAAGAATCAAGTGCCGTGAGTTCATTGCTGGACCTCTCGATGTTCGCCTGTGTGGGCTGCACGAGAGATGTTCGTCGAAGTTTGACGCCGTCTCCATACGTGGGGACGAACTCCCTCACCAGAATTGCTCTACAATCGGCGACCCGCGCTACCATCTCGCAAACTAACGAGCGGGACCTACACTCCGGCGATCGCCTTGTTCTGCAGAACACGCACTACTACACGACGATTCTCCGCCTCTCCTTCGGGTGTTTTCGCGTTGCCGACTTGTTCGCTCTCTCCCATTGCGCCTGGCGCAAGCATTCTGGTGAGTGGGGTCTTACCCTGCTGAAGCAAAATATTTGTCACATTGCTAGCACGGTTTTCGCTGAGTTTCTGGTTCGATGCGGTATTACCGGTAGAGGAGGCGTAGCCCTTTACTTCGATCATGTAGCCATTGATTGTCTTGGCCTTCTCCGCCAGCGCCAGCAATTGAGGAGGATATTTTGGATCCACCTTGACCTTGCCGTTGGCAAAGTACACGGTTACTTCATCCAGGATGTAGTAATCGTCCAGTTGGCCGAAGCGTGCGACGGCAGCATCGATATTTGCCTTGTTTGCTGCGATAGCCGCCTGATTTGCTGCGACCTTTGCCTCTTGTTGCTTCAGGGCCTGTTTCTGCGCGTCCAACTCCGCCTTGTGCTTTTCTAACTCCTCCTGGTTCTGCTGCGCCTGTAACTTGGTTTCGTGCATCCCGGCTTCAATTGCTTCGGCCTGTTTCAGATCATTGCCTTTGAATCTTACCTTCTGCGCTATGAGTTGACCGTCGCGGTAGTTGCCTTCCACTTTTATAGACAAGCCCGGTATCAAGGCGGCCATCGACATTTTCTTGTTGCGAGCCTTCAACGCTCCCTGCAACTGGCCTACATCCGTGCCCTCCGTCAACTCAACGACAAGATCTGGATTATCCCTCGTCTGCAGGATTACAAGATTCCCACTGCGGCCTTTAATCAGGCCTTCAACTTTTACAGCCTCTTGAGCTGCGAGTGTTAAAGGCACTAGTGTGCTGATCAAAGCCAGAGTTGCAATACATCTAGCGTTTCGTAATGTCAACCGGTTCATGGTGGTGTCCTTTCTGTCGTTTGGCCGACGTCAACTCCGGTCCGAAATAGTTCGAATTCGACGGCAGCTACCGGTACTCTCACCCGAGGAAGCGGTGAAAACAACTAGGGAAACCGCTAGGTGCTCGCGGCCTTTAATTGACGGAGAATATAGGGCAGCAGTGACATCGAGTGAGGAGGCCAGGCCTATGGCCCACACGCCAAACGAGACGAAGCAGAGCCAGCGCATGACGGCGAAGGCCGTCTTCCCAGAGGAGATGTACGATTTCTCTCTGGTGCTGGGTGATCCGCTCTTTCAATTCTTTCGGAAAGCGCGTCTCAGCGGAGACCACTTGGAACTTTTGCATCGGCGCCTGATCGCTATCACCTCAATCGCATGGGTGCCGCTACTGCTCCTCGATAGTCTGGGCTCGCAAGCAACCAGCATAGGCCGGCTTTCCTTTCTTCATGATGTTGAGGTGCAGGTACGATTTCTGGTTGCCCTCCCAGTGCTCATCGGGGCCGAGTTGATTGCTCATTCGCGCATACGCCCTGTTGTGCGGCGATTTGTCGAACGGGGAATTGTCAGGGAAGAAAACCTGCCGCGCCTTGAGGCGGCGATCGAGGCGGCCGCCAGGCTGCGTAATTCCATCCCCGTCGAAGTGGCGCTACTTATCTCTGTTTACACGCTTGGATTGTGGCTCTGGAACAGCCGATTCGGCATCGACTCCCCAACCTGGTATGCGATGCCAGGCGGCCGTTGGAATCTGACCCCCGCCGGTTACTGGTACGTGTTTGTAAGCATCCCGATCTTACAGTTCCTGCTTCTGCGCTGGTATGTGAGGCTCTTCATTTGGTATCGCTTTCTCTGGCGCGTGTCCAGACTGAACTTGCATCTGGTTCCAGTTCACCCCGATCACTGCGCAGGGCTCGCTTTCCTGGGTAAGAGTTCCTACGCCTTTGGTCCAATCCTCTTTGCCCAGGGCGCGATGCTGGCGGGGCTAGTGGCGAGCCGTGTCCTGTACAGAGGGGAAAGCCTGCTGTCGTTCAAGCTGGAGATGGGAGGCTTTGTCGTCTTTTTCGTTCTGGCCATCCTGGGGCCCCTCCTGATGTTTACTCCAAAAATGGCTGCGGCAAAACGAAAGGGGCTCGCTGACTATGGCCAAATCGCGCAGAGGTACGTCAACAGTTTTGAAGAGAAATGGGTTCTTAATACTCCGCCCTCGGAAGAGATCCTGGGATCTGGCGACATTCAGTCTCTCGCTGATCTAAACAGCAGCTATGAGATTGTGAGCGATATGCGCGCCGTTCCGTTTAAATTTGAGGACATCATTCGTTTAGCCGCAGCGACCGCGGCCCCCCTAGCGCCATTGCTGCTCACGATCTTCCCTCTGGAAGAACTCATCACGCGGCTTGTCAAGATCGTGTTCTAAACCTGTCTGAGCGCTTGTCCACTTCCGAATGGATCGGAGGATTCTTCTCTAACTCACGAGGCTCTTATGAAAAGAGGCGAACGGTCGGGCGCGATCAGACCCTGGCCCAAAGCAAATAAGATCAAATCAGCGTTGTTCTTGAGGTTGAACGCCACCATGATGTGGTGCTTATGAAACTCAACTGTCTTCTCACTTAAATGGAGAAACCCGGCAATCTCCTTCATCGGCCGGCCCTCGCCAAATAATTGAACGATGTCTCTTTGTCGCGGAGTCATATCTCTAGAAAACTGCCGAGCTCGGGCCTTCGCTTCGACCCAATCTGCAGCTCTCAACTTCGGCGTCATATACGAATGACCACGCATCACTTCGTTGATTGCTTCGCGCAGTTCCGCTCCGGCAGAATGCTTGAGAACAAAGGCCACTGGACCCAGCTCGAGAGCCGCCGCCGCAAGGTTCGCATCATCCTGCATTGTCAGGAAAACAAATTTTATCTTCGGCGCCAGTTCTTTGATCCTTCTGGCAGCATCAAGTCCGTTCAGAAGCGGCATTCCTACATCCGCGATAATTACATCCGGCTTTATTCTGATAGCCTCATCGACTAAAGTCCGGCCGTCCGACACAACACCGACAATATCGAAATCTTTATCGAGATAGAGTTGCAACGCGTCAGAAAAGATCGCATGATCATCCGCGAGCAGCAAGCGAGGATGAGAGTTTCCCCCTATGAGCTTCTCCATCGTGCACCCCCTTGGCGCCTTAGCTTAAGAGAACAGTTAGAAATTTCGGCTTTCTAAGTCCGATAGCAATCCGCAGAGGCCGGAGCTGTTCTTAGTGATGCCATTCTCAGACGACAGTCTGCTAGTTGACAAGCTGTCAAGAGTGCTAGTCCTACCTTGTCTCGTAATCATTGTTGAAGAGGTACAACCTGTCTTTAGACTGCCTTTGCTCTCCGTAACGATCTATAGACCGCCATCTGTCCAGCGTCGAATCGTAATCCGGAGAATCAGATGCGTGGCTCCGTCATGAGTTTTCCCCATTAGTCGGCGGCAGGGGTATCGCAGCCTCTACTCTTGTTCCTCTCCCTGGTTTCGAATGAATTTTAAAGCGCCCGCTTAGCAATCGAGCACGTTCTCCCATGCTCTGCACACCCAAGCCCTTATGTGCCTTCATGTCACTCATATCGAATCCTTTTCCCTGGTCATGTATCGAGACAAATATTCTGTCGGCGCTCTTAATCAAGCTGACCTCAGCCCTTGCAGCTCCGCTGTGTTTCCTCAAGTTCTGAAGGGCCTCCTGAACGATCCGGAACACACATAGAGCCACGTCCGGGGCGACGATACGGGGAATATTGTCGGCTGAAAAAGCGATCTCAATTCCATGCCGATCAGTGAACTCCTTGCACAGAGAACTCACACCAGGTTCCAGTCCCAGGCTCTCGAGCGTGGCGGAGTGCAAGCGATGCGAAACCGTATGAATATCAGCTCCAAGCTCGCCGGCCGAATTAATCAGCTCCTGCAACTGCTGTTTCGCGACACGAGGCGAATCCGGCAGAGCTTCCGAAGCATTTTCCAGTCCCAGGGCGAGGAGTGCCAACCGCTGACTGAAATCATCGTGAAGCTCGGCTGCCAATCGGCTTCGCTCTTTCTCTTGCGCGTCAATCAATCTCCCGCTCAGTTGCATCTGCGCATCTCTGGCTAGCCTTAACTCTTTTCGACTGAACTGGAGGTAGGCCGCAAGAGCAGAAAGACCAAGGATGATCAAGAGGCCGCTGATCCAAATCGACTTCGTGCGTTGCCATATGGACAATTCGCGATAAAGCACCGTGCTGCCGGCAGGAAGATCCTTTTCACTAAGTCCCCAACGGCGCAAAGCTCTCCAATCAAACATGTAGACGTTATTGTTCCTGACGATTGGAACGTTCTCCGGCTTCTCACCACTTAGAACCCTGACTGCCATTTTTGCTGCAACTTGACCGTCTTTAACCCAGCTGATCAAATATCCGCCGACCGTTCCTTTACCCAGATCAACATCATCCACTACAAATATGGGCGCGTTTGCCGCTCCGGCGACGAGGGGCACAGATTGAGCAGCATCAATAAAGTGGCTACCAGCCGCGTCCTCCATGAGAGATGTGTAATAGATGATCGTGTGGCTAGGAAGCTGTCTTAGTCGAGCAAGCAGCGTCGGCATGTCAAGGTCAGTTAGATAAGTAAAATCCAGCTTCGCCTCGTACTTGCCGAAGCTCTGTCTTGCAAGGTTCTCCAGATACTGATCAAAGGCATTTCTACCGCCCACAACGACGACGTGCTTGGTATCAGGCTGCAATTTGAGCGCCGCTAAAAGCGTCTTCTCCGGCTCCGCTACTCCCCAAACACCTGTGAAATGCAGGTCCAGTCTGAGTTGACCTACCATCTCTTCTGTCGTACCGCAAAAGATAATCGGAGTACCCTGGAAAAAACTCTCATGCGATTCGATCATGAACCTGAGAGACCCCGGCCCTGCCGTAATGATCACATCCGGCATGCGATCTGAATACTTGAGAGCAATCCACGCACGAATTCTGCGCTGAGAGGCTTCATCGGAAAAGAGAGTCGACTCAAGGGTTTCCGTATACAACTCAATCTGGTATGGAGATTGCTCTAGCTCTGCCACGATCGCCTGATCCAATGCCATGATCCCAGGCGAGACCATATACCCGAAGTCATTGAATAGAAGGACACGGCGGATGGGTTTTGGGGTCTCCGTCGAAATCGATTGCGGAAAAACAAATGCGACAGCCGCAACAATTATTAGGAGAAGCCACGCAGCGATTCCGATGCGGACTGAAGTGCATCGTGCGACGGCGGCGCATCCCGGGATCTGGTCCTCCATTGGAGCCGACACGGAAACCTCTAAGGCAGCTTCTAAATTGAAGCCGTCACCTCAATTTCGCTGCTGGCACCAACACCAATTAGGTCGCTTAACGACTGATTCTATTGGCGGCAAGCACTATAATACTCGCATAACGTCGGGTACAATACAAAGTCACAACGAAGAATCACTCCAGTCAATGAACAGGCTTTGTAAGAATCTTCGCGAGAGCAGAACACTTTGCGTGTTTGCTTTCTTCCCTCGAGGCCATCATGAACTTCCGATTGAGACGGGTATTCAGTCCGCGACGCCGGATCTTTCGAGGTGGATTGGCAGTCACTACCGTTATTGCACTGCTGGCCTCTCCCTTATCGGGCCAGACAACTGCTACGGGTGCCTTGGCAGGTGAGCTTCTCGACCCCTCCGGTGCCGTGATTCCCGCTGCGACTCTCCGCCTTGTCAACCGGAGCACAAGCAGAACGTTGACTGCGATATCCAGTGACTCTGGCAGATTCAGCTTTCTTCTCCTGCCGCCAGGATCCTACGAACTGCAGGCCAGCAAAGCCGACTTTGAGACTCTGGAACTTTTCGGTCTCGAAGTCTATGTCACTGAAACGCTTGAAGTCGAAGCACGAATGCGTCTCGCAACGCAAATTCAGAGTACGCAGGTTATCTCCGGGCCATTGATGGTTCAAACCGACAACTCCGCGCTTGGAAGAGTAGCGAATGAAAGCACGATTACGGGATTGCCGCTCGTAACCAGGAACTTTGCGCAAATCGCGGGCCTTTCCCCAGGCGTTGCGGTCGGGGTTTACAACGCTGGAGAACTCGGCCTGGGTGGGACCGCGCTCTCGCAAATAGCCCCCTCTAACGACGGAATCTTTGTTCATGGGGCTCGCTCCTACGACAACAATTTCATACTTGATGGTCTAAGCGTCAGCGACGTTCAGGGCAGTGGGTCGGGAAGTGGAGGAATTCCCCTGCCAAATCCCGATAGCCTGCAGGAATTCAAGGTACAGACTGGTCAGTATGACGCTGGTTACGGTCGCTATGCGGGAGCTAACGTAAGTCTGGTTACAAAGATGGGAGCGAATACTTTCCACGGAAATATATTCGAGTTCTTCCGAAACAAACTGCTCAACGCAAACGACTTCTTTCGCAACTTCGCCGGTCAACCGCGGGCTGTACTCAACGAGAATCAATTTGGGTTTTCGCTTGGCGGACCGATAAAGAAAAAGAAAATGCTCTTCTTTAGTTCGTATCAGGGAACGCGGCAAGTTAACGGCCTGGCTTCTGGTCAATCCCGGGTAGGATGCGTGGCCAGCGTTGTCGAACCGCCACTCACCAACGATCGATCTCCCGCGGCTCTCGGAAGATTGTTTGCCGGGATGGCAGGTTCCTTAGGCGGCGTGACTATTAAGGCGGATGGATCCAATATCAATCCTTCAGCTTTTGCGCTGGTCAACCTAAAGCTTCCCGATGGATCGTTCGTCATTCCAACTCCTCAAACCAGGGACGAATCGAAGCCACTTGTTCAGCAGGGATTCTCCGTCTTCTCCAAGCCATGCCACTTCAGTCAGAACCAGTTTTTGGCGAACCTGGAGTACCTTCCCTCCACGACCGGCAAATACGACATTCGGTTCTTTATTGCTCCTGACAATCAGAACGTTACGTTTCCTGGCAACGGCCTTAATCCCATCGGCAACGTACCCGGATTTTTAAGCCCGAGCAACAGCGACTTCGTGGTTGCCTCCATTGCCCGCACAGATACCTTTCGCAACGGATCGATCAATGACGGACGATTTGGATATGTCCGAACAGCGACGAATACGAGGGCAGAGAGTGCGTTCAGCTGGTCGGACATAGGTGTCGCAGAAGGAGCGATGAGTAACAACAATGAATTGCCGAGTCTCGTGATTCAAGGCTCGGTGAGCATTGCGTCCGGGTTTCCGAGGAACATAACCCAAAACAGCTTCTTCTTCGGCGATGTGTACAGCTTCGTTGACGGCGCCCATACGTTGCGGCTGGGAGGATCGATAACAAGAGTTCAGGACAACATCAATCTCGTCGGACTCGGATCGCTTCTGCGATTCCTCAGCTGGCCGGACTTTCTGCTCGGCCTTAGTGCAAAGGACAACGGCACAACATTCAGCAATGTCTTCTCCTCGTTCGATGACTTTGGGCTGAGCGTACGGGAGTACAGGGCGTGGGAGGGTTCGGCGTTCGTTCAGGACACCTATCGAATCACTGGCTCCCTGACACTCAACGCGGGCATTCGGTACGAAAGGCTCGGTCAATTTGGAGACAACCTTGGTAGAAACGCCACATTTGATTTCAACAAAGCCGTGGCAAACCCTCCCTCTGAAGGAAGTCTGGCGGGGTATATCGTAGCTTCGAACTTTCCCGGAGCCCTGCCAGCAGGCGTGGCTCGCACAAACAACACATTTGGGAATTATGCGGAAGGACAAGACACAATCGCCCCGCGAATCGGATTCGCTGAGCAGATTATGCCCAGGTCAATGCGGTCCATACTAAGGGGCGGCTACGGTATCTACTATTCGCGGCCAACAGGTCAGGCGTTCTACCAGAACGTACTTGGTGCCCCGTTTTCTGTGTTCCGGCTGAACTCCGGCTTGGCAAACGCGAACGCCACTTTTCAAGCACCTTTCCCGCAGCCATTTCCAGCGCCACAGTCGTTCCCCATGTTTCCTGCATATTCGCCGGCCTCCACCACAACTGTGTACGCCGTTTCTCCCTATTTTCGCTCTGCAATTATTCAACAGTACTCGCTCGATCTGCAGACTGAGGCCTCGGAGGGCTGGCTGCTCGAAGTCGGATACGTTGGCACTCATGGATCGCATCTGGTCCGGCAACGTTCCCTCAATCAGGCTCTGTCCGCCTCGTCAGAAAATCCCATAAGAGGAGTTTCGACCAACACAGTTGCAAATATCGCTTTGCGACTTCCTGTTCTCGGAATACCTCCGGACTCCGGTGTCGAGATGGAATCCGAAGGTGGCTCGTCGTACAACGGTCTTGAAGTGAGTCTGACGAAGCGTTTGAGTCACGGATTTCAGTTTCTCGCGTCCTACACTTTTTCAAAAACGCTGGACACAGATGGAGCCGACATCAACTCGACATCATCAGGAAATGGGCTGACCTTGGGTGATCAGAACTCTCCCATGATGCGATGGGGAAGAGCAAGCTTCGACCGCACGCATCGATTCGTAATCAGCGGTATATGGGAGTTCCCAAGCCCCGCCAAAGCCTTTGAACGTGGGTTCCTCGGGGGTTGGGGAGTCTCGGGGATCGCTACGATTCAGTCGGGAAAGGCAACGACGATCGCGGATACTAATCCGAACAATGTCTTTGGAATAAGCGAAGACAAGGCCGGATTGTCGGGAACGTGCACCAAAAGCCAGTTCGTGACCAACGGCCCGATCACGAACAAGCTCGACCATTACTTCAACGCTTCTTGTTTCATAACTCCTCCGGTCATCGGAGCGGACGGAATTGGAACTGGCTTCGGCAATAGCGCAACGGGGATAACGAACGGGCCTGGACAGGCGAACATCGATCTCGCGATCTCAAAGACAACACCACTTCGGTGGCTGTCGGACAGCAGCAGCGTTCAATTTCGCACGGAAATGTACAACGCATGGAATCACCCGCAGTTTGCAGATCCCGACAACGACTTTGCATCGCCTGCTTTTGGCGTTATCAGGAGAACTAGCGTCAATCCTCGTGTTGTTCAATTCGCGCTCAAGCTTGCGTTCTGAATCACTTGGCGACGAAGGGCGAGACGTAGGATCTGCCTTCTAAAGCCGCTTCAATTGCGGGAATCAGTTGGGTTTTCATGCGCGATTTGAGGACGTATCCTAATGCGCCTTCGGCCATGCATGCCTTCAGAAATCCTTCTTCTGCGTGAACTGTTAGAAAGACAACTTTCACTTGCGAATTGGAGAGGCGGAGGCGGTGGATGGCTTCTATGCCGTTCAAGATAGGGAGCGTTATGTCAGAGACGATGAGGTCGGGGCTTAGACGAAGAGCCTCTAATATCAGCATCGCTCCATCTGTTGCGATCCCCACAATATCGTAGCGGGGTTTCAGAATAGTCAGGGCGGCTTCGACTAACGGAGGATGATCGTCAACCAGTAAAACTCTTGTTTTCATTCTATTGGCCTGAGCTCTTGTTTTGGTTCCTCAGCAGTTGGTCGACAAGATTCCACCGATAGTAGAGAGCTTCTCTAAATTCGGCAACTAGGAAAAGTCCTAACCGTCAGCTGTTATTAAAAAATTGTATGGGGATTATTTTTGGGTGAGAATCCCGCGGTTTTACAGGGGGGTTGCGCGCTTTTGTGCTTTTTTTGGATGGTTTTCTTGTGGTGAAAACGTGGTGAGTTGATGGTTTTTTGTGGTGATTTGGATGGTCGTTTTTCGGGCTCTAAAAAATGTCACCTCTTGAAAATATTTCTGTGGATTTTCTGGTGACCGTTTGGTGGGGCATATCGAGGAGGACGGTGGGAGCAGAAGCTCGGGTGACCGACTGGCGTCGGCGATGAGCTTTCTTCAAAGCTTCCAAACGCATGCCGCTTGCGCTGTTAGGGGTTTCCCCAGCTAGGGAATCTCCTAGTTGTTGCGATTGGATGCGAGGAATACAACGTTCTCAGTCTCGAGCCACAGTGACAGGTTTGCGTAAGCGGGTTCTACGGAGGGAGAGCAGCCTAATGAGACATGCCATTAGAGTCACTCGAAAAGCCGCCTTTTTATTTGCGGTGCTTACTACAGCGGCCGTCTGGAGTAGCGTCACCGCTCAACCTGCCCAGGCGCAATCCCAGGACAGGCAGAAAGAGATACAGCAACTCAAGGACGAGCTCCAGCAAATGGAGCAAACGATGGGTGAAGTCAAGGCGAGGATCAATGCGCTGGAGACGGCACCGAGCCCATCCGCTGCCCCGGCACAGCGCCCAGCCAAGGGGCAAAAGACGGTTGAGCAGCCGGAGCCCCTGATCGCCGTTCCCTCGGAGGCAATAATCCGCCCGCAGGCTGACCCCGTGCCGCTCGAAGGGGAAATAACGGAAAAGCCGGACACGGTCAGTTTTTATGGATTCGCTATGCTCGACTCGGGTTACGACTTCGGGCAAATAGATCCGAACTGGTTTGACGTAGTTCGGCCCACCAAGTTGCCGTCTTTCACCAACCAGTTCGCGCCCAGTGGAAATGTTTACGCCGGCGTGCGGCAGACTCGTTTCGGGGTGAAGTCATCCTCCCCCACTAAATTAGGCGATCTGAACACAGTATTCGAATTCGAACTATTTGGGACCGGAGTAGACGCGGGTCAAACGACATTTCGTCTGCGGCATGCCTACGGCGAGTTGGGCCCGGTCGGGGGCGGACAGACCTGGAGCGCGTTCATGGATATTGGCGTCTTCCCAAACACGATTGAATACTGGGGCCCGACCGGAATGGTCTTCTTTCGCAACGTGCAGATGCGCTGGATGCCAGTTAGAAAGAAGAGTGGCAGCGTGACTATCGCTCTAGAGAGACCGGGCGCCAGTGGTGACCAAGGCGTTTATGCCGACCGTATCGAGCTAAGCAATATCACGCCTCGGTTCAATTTCCCGGATCTTACGGGGAATGCACGGATAGACAGGAACTGGGGCTACCTGCAGGCGGCTGGTATTGTTCGGAAGATCGGGTGGGTTGACACGAGCGCTAACACGACGAATCTCAATGGCAGTGTCGTGGGCTGGGGCATAAACCTGACTTCCAACCTCAACCTATCAAAGAACAATGTCGCAAAGCTGGAATTTGTTTACGGTCGTGGCATTGAGAATTACATGAACGATGCACCGTTCGATGTCGGCATTGCGAACAATCCCCCAAACTCGAAAGTGCCCTTTAAAGGTGTCGCTTTGCCGGTGTACGGCGTCGTAGCGTTCCTCGATCACACCTGGAGCGAGCACTTTACCAGTTCAGCCGGCTACTCGCTGCTTGACATCGTGAATTCGAACGCAGAGAAAGTGTCGGACTTTCATAAGGGCGACTATGCCATCGCGAACTTGCTGTATCACCCAATTCCGAAGGTCATGATGGGTGGTGAGTTCCAGTACGGCAGGCGGGAGAACTTTCGCGACGGATTCAATTACAACGATTACCGGGTCCAGTTCTCATTCAAATATGACTGGGACAAGAGTTTCAAATCTCCGTCTTTCTGACTCTGGTTGCAGGGAACGGGCGGTGCGTGAATTTCAGGAATGGATTTAGCTTCAGCGACTATCGGAGTGCAGGCGATTTAGAGGTGAGAATCAAACCGTCGTGTACATTTTTCAGTCTGAATTCAACAGAGAAAGAGAGGCATCTTATGCAACGAACTACAATTGTAACGAGTCTTATCGCGCTGTTCTTACTCGCATCGTCGGCGGCTTTTGGCGCCAGTGGCGACAAAACCAAAGTCAAAGGAATAATCACTTCCCGGACCGGAGAAACCCTGATCCTGGGGTCCGCAGAGGGAGGCAGCGTGACCGTGGTCCTCACCGACAGCACAGTCACGAAAGATGACAAGGGGCTTCTTGGCCTGGACAAGCAGCACCTATCCAGCGTGGTGCTGATTCCCGGACTAAAGATCGAGGTTGAGGGAACGTCCGACGGCCAAGGCCGGGTCACAGCAAACACTATCACCACCGATGGCGACGATCTGGAAACAGCCGAAATGATTCAGGCCGGTTTGCATCCGACCGCAGAGCAAGTGCAGGCCAACATGCATAATATCGGGGCCAATCAGCAGAATATCGCGTCGAACAAGGCGCAACTGGTGTCCCAAAAGCAGGACATCGGCGCCAACCAGCAGAATATCGCGACGAACCAACAGAAGATTAGTGCGAACATGAAGGACATCGAGGAGAACACGAATCGCTTTACTGCATTGAGCGAATACGACACGAAGGGCGAAGCCGCCGTGAATTTCACTGCCGGTAGTTCGACTGTCTCAGCGAAGGACAAGGACGAACTTAGCAAGTTAGCGCAATCCGCGACTGGGCTGACTGGATACATCATCGAAGTGGTGGGCTATACCGATTCGAGCGGCAGCGCTGCGATGAACACGAAACTGAGCGAGAACCGTGCTCAAGCAGTGATCAATTACCTTGTCCAGCAGGGCAACGTGCCGGTGCGGCATATCGTGGCGCCGGGCGCCATGGGCGAATACGGATCGGCGGCATCGAACGAGACAAAGGCAGGTCGGGCCGAGAACCGTCGAGTAGTGGTTAAGGTCTTGGTCAACAAGGGTATCGCCGGAACCTAGGGACACATTTCCAGCGGCAGGGGCTCGGTGCTCACGCGCTACGTTGGACGGAGTGGCGCATTGATGGTGGATGCGAACAGTCATCCACCATCGATACAGCGTGGGGGCCGGGCCCTTCTTTTTCTCCGGGCGATCATTACCTATTTTTGACCGAGTTTATATCTCGGCTGCCGGCCTTAGGGATCGACTGTTGTCAAGAGACATGAGGGCACGAAGAGGGGAAGGAGATTCAAGATGAACGTACGTCGAGTCTCAATCGTGCTGTTGATGGCGGCTGCGCTGGTTCCCGGATGTTTTTGCCCGATACCTGCGTCGGCCCAAAGCACGAAAGTAGTAAGCCCGGTTGCTCCGCGAAGGGAGCAGGTTGAAGCGGTGATCAAAGAAGCTTACGAAAAGTACAAGAACGATACGAACGGGAAGAATGCGGACTATATTCCATATCTCGCCAAGGTGGATTCCAAGCTGTTTGGAATTGCCATTGTCACGACGGACAACCAGGTTGTGACGGTGGGCGATGTCACCTACTCGTTCTCCATCCAGTCGATTTCGAAGGTTTATTCGATGGCACTGGCGATGGAGGAGCAGGGTCCAGCGAAGGTGCTGGAAAAGATCGGATCTGAGCCTACGGGACGCCCTTTCAATTCTCCAAATGCGGTCGTAGATATGTCGACCCATAGCGGGAATCCGTTTGTCAACGCGGGCGCGATTGCGACGGTGAGTTTGATCTCCGGAAGCACCGCCGATGAAAAGTGGAACAAGATTCTTGACTTCTACAGCAAGGCTGCTGGAGAGAAGCTGGTTTTGATTGATGAGGTGTACAAGTCGGAAGCGGCTACGAATACGGGTAATAAAGCACTGTCCTACCTGCTGGCGAAGTATGACCGGATCTATGCGGATCCGTTTGAGTCGGTGGACGTGTACACGAAGCAGTGCTCCGTGGGAGTGAATGCGACGCAACTGGCGCGGATGGGCGCGACGCTGGCGAACAACGGAGTGAATCCGGCGACGGGCGAGCGCGTGATCAAGGCGGAGGACATTCCGCACATTCTGAGCACGATGATGGAGGCCGGGCTGTATGACGGCTCGGGCACCTGGGCCTGGAATGTGGGTTTGCCAGCGAAGAGCGGGGTTGGGGGCGGGATTGTTGCAATTGCTCCGGGCAAGGGTGCAATTGCGGTGTTTGCTCCGCCACTGGATGAGGCGGGAAACAGCGTGAAGGCGCAGGAGGTCATCCGGTACGTTGCCGACAAGCTTAATTACAACATCTTCTCCCCGAGTTCTGTGGGGTTCAAGTAAATGCGAAGGATGCCTCCGCGGCGATCGATGATTTCAGGTTGCAAACAGGCGGGAAACGATGGATTCAGCAATCTTGATACCAACACGCTTGCGAAAGGGCCGGAGGGTGTTTTTCGGAGTTGGCCTGGCGATCAGCCTGTCTACGGTGCTGAGTTATGGTCAGGCAACAACGGTCTCGAAGAATGAGTGGCGACCTAACGCAGGCGACGATGCGTTAGCTCCTCTTACTGGCGGGCCTCCCCTCACTGTGCGCGAAGAGGAGATGTTGCGACTCATTAAGGGCCTCCAGGAACGTGTTGCGCGCCTGGAGGCCCAGGGTGGCTCTACAGGAGATGTGCAGCCTGCAGCGCAGGGGGATTCTGCAGGAAGTTCGCAGGCGCGGTTGTTGGAGGCGTCGATTGTTTCCTTGCCACGAGTAGATGCTCCAGCGAGTCTTGCGGTTCCTACATTTCATACGGGAGTGAGCGGCGCGGCTAGTGCGGGTGCGACGATAAAGAATCCTCTTGAGAAGAATGGCGGGCAAGATGCGCCAAAGACGTGGGGAGCTTACACCCCTAACTTTGGTTACAAAGTGGCTAACACCGAGTTGGGGGATATGAGTGTCAGCATCTACAGCTACGTTCGTTACCTGAACCAGAAAAATCTGGCACCAACTTATACGAACTACTTCGGCGTGACGAGCACGTTGCAGCAGCGCCAGGATGTACAGATCAACAAGGTACAGATTAAGTTTCTGGGTTGGATGTTGAACCCGAAGTTCCGGTACTTCCTCTATGCCTGGACTTCGAACGCGTCACAAGGGCTGGGGGCGCAGGTAGTTCTGGCCGGCAATTTGAGCTATAAATTCAACAACTATTTCACCTTGGCTGGCGGAATCAGGTCTCTGCCGGGCACGCGCAGCGTTGAAGGAAACTTTCCGTTCTGGCTAGGGGTGGATACGCGGCTTATCGCAGACGAATTCTTCCGGCCTTCTTATACTTCGGGCATCTGGGCGAGTGGCGACATTACAAAGACGCTATCGTACCAGGCGATGGTGGGCAACAACCTGAGCACGCTCGGCGTAAGCGCGGCACAAATCGACAACGCGTTTAATACCGTCAGCTCGATGCTGCAGTGGGAGCCGACTACGGGTGAGTTCGGAATTGGCTTTGGTGATTTTGAGAATCATCAGAAGCTGGCGACGCGGGTTGCAGGCCACTATACGACGAGCACGGAGACCGCGCAAGAGCAGCCGGGCCAGGACGCGTTTGAGAATACGCAGATTCGGCTCTCTGATGGCAGCGTGATCTTTACGCCGAACCTCTTCAAGCCGGGGACCACAGTGAATACACTGCGTTACCAGATGGTTTCTCTCGATGGTGGTTTCAAATATCACGGGTGGGCGTTCGAGGGTGAAGGTTTCTGGCGGTGGCTTAACGATTTCACGGGCCCAGGAACGGCGGGGCTTCCTGGGCGTTACGACACGGGCTACCAGTTCCAGCTTTCTATGATGCCGATCCAAAAGACACTGCAGTTGTATTCGGGCGGGTCGCACATTTTCGGTCAGTATTGCAGTCCGTATGACGCGCGTATTGTGACGAACTGGTTCCCGTATAAGAACAAAGTGCTGCGCTGGAATACGGAGGCTTTGTATCTGTTCCGGTCGCCTGTAGGTTATACGTCGGTACCGTTCGCGCTGGGCGGCAAAGGCATGGTGTTCAACACGACGGTAGAGCTGGCTTTTTAAACGTGAGAGATAAACTGATACGCGAGTGGGTGCGACCGGGAGCGAAGGGGCTCGTGTACCTGCTTGCGGTGCTGATGTGTTGCATCCGCAGTCATGCGAGTTTCTTTCAGACGCGGTGGCCGCTGACTATGAGTGCTCCTGAGCCCAGGGCTGGCTCGGAGAAATGAGAGTCGCCATGAGAAATGTTGGCAGAATATTGCTGGTCTCGAAGAGATGGATAGCGTTCGTGGTCGCGAGCCTGTTGTGTATCTCGTCCGTCATGGCTATGGCGCAAGCTGCTTCGTCGACCGAAGAGCCACTTGTGAATGATTCTCATTTCCATCTGACGAACTATATCCAGGAAGGCGCGGACATCCACGAGTTCCTGAAGGTCATGGGCAATAAGGTGGGACGGGTTGCGCTGTTCGGGATTCCGCTGCAACAGCAATGGTCTTATCAGAACTCGGGTGATTTGGCGCCAACGTATTATTTACAGACTGATTCTCCGCTCTACTATTATTCCTTTACAGATGCGTACATCGCTATGGTGTACCGGTCTCTCTCGAAGGAAGAGCAGGCACGGTTTGAACCGATGATCACGGGCTTCAACCCGACCGATATGTACGCTGCGGATCATATTCGGCGAGTGCTTCAAACGTTTCCGGGCGTGTTCTCAGGCATCGGGGAGTTCACGATTCATAAGGAGTTTGTCTCGTCCAAGATCGCAGGAGAGACGGCGGATCTTCAGAACCGCGCGCTTGATAGGATTCTCGACTTCTCTGCGGAGGTTGGGCTAGTCGTTATCATTCACAACGACATGGATGTTCCGTTCCCGAAGCAAGGCGCGCCGCCAGCGTATCTGGACCAGATGAAAGCTCTTTTGAAGCGGCACCCTGACACGAGGATCATCTGGGCGCACACAGGTCTGGGACGTATTGTTCGACCGATAAAAGATCATGCAGCCAATCTTGCAGTGATTCTCAGCGACCCCGCGTTCAAGAACGTCTATTTCGATATCTCGTGGGACGAGGTGGCCAAGTACGTTGTTTCAAGCCCTGAAGCCACAAAGATCACGGCGGACTTAATCAATCGCTTCCCGGATCGTTTTCTGTTTGGCACTGACGAAGTCGCGCCCACTAGCCAGCAGAGCTATCTTAAGGTCTTCTACCAGTATGGGCCTTTGTGGAATCTGCTTACTCCAGAAGCGAGCGAGAAGGTGCGTAAAGGAAACTTCGCGCGTCTCTTCGATGAGGCGCGGCCCAAGGTGAGGGCGTGGGAAGCAGCCCATAAGACTGCACTCGGAGCCAATTCTCGGCCAAGCGAGCATATTAGAACGTATCTTGTAAATCAATTTCAGCCGGTTTGCTCACCTTAGGTATAACTCCGGTCAAGGCGGTCGTCGAAAAGGCGAAGTGAGTCGCTCAGCTAATGGAGGGAATGATGGAAGAAGTGAAGGAAGCTGTCATTGCTGCGCGAATCAGGGCTCCGCGTGCCGGTGCGGTCGCCGGTATTCTGTTCTCGATCCTGCTCTTCATCAGCCTGGTGCTCATCCGGCTTTCTGTTCCCGCCAGTCCGGCAGATCCAGGGACGTGGCTTTCCGATAGTGCGAAGTCGATCCGGCTCGCCCTAGGCCTGCTGCCCTTCGCCGGAATTGCCTTCCTGTGGTTCATGGGCGTGCTGCGCGACCAGATGGGGGAAGACGAAGACCGCTTTTTCGCCACCGTGTTCCTTGGCAGTGGCCTCCTATTTCTGGCGATGACCTTTGCTTCTTCGGCGGCTACAGGTGGTCTCTTGATCGCATACGAAGCAACTCCCGAAAAGTTCATGGACTCCGGAACCTACACTTTTGCCCGCACTCTAGGCTACGAGTTAGCCAACGTCTACGCGCTAAGGATGGCTGGAGTTTTCATGTTTTCGACCTGCACGCTCGCGATCCGCATCGGGATCTTCCCGCGTTGGATGGCGTTTCTCGGCTACGCGCTGGGGCTTTTTCTAGTTCTGAGCATTGGGCGTTTCGGCTGGGCTCCACTGGTCTTTCCGTCGTGGTCGCTGGTTGTTAGCGTATATGTCCTCTTTGCTAATTTTCGGCGCCGAGGTGTTCCAGGCAGAACCGCAATTGTACCTACACTCTAGGTTCTCCGAATCGCTACAACTACTTCGTTGCCCATAAGCCTTGTTTGATCGGTTAGAAGGACACAGATCCTGTGATCTGGACGGAGTAGCCTTGAAACGTGGACTTGTTGGAGAATTCTCCAAAATACTTAACGCCAGGGTTACGTTGCGCGCCGGCAGGAGCAGGTTAGAAACGAAACCGAGTGCATCGACTCGATAGTGCGCGGCTGACTGGGCCGGACTGCGGATAAGGGTTCGTGACTAAGCTCAGGATTTGCGGAATCAATTCCTACAAATCTGCAATGGCTACTTTAATTGCTTCCCCCTACGGTTTCCATCGACTAGGGAAATTCCCAGTAGAAGCGGTTGTGAGCGGGTGTTAACTTCACGACAGTTGACATGGGGATCTGCGCGAATGACGCGGTTTGAGGTCAGTGTTCTGACGTGCAGCGTTATTTTTCTCCTCCTCGAATAACACTCATCGACGTGTTCTCTTATTGGGATGCAGCTCGGCGAACAGTTGTCAACGAAGGAGGTCGGATGCGAGCGTCCTGGTCAACAAGGGTATCGCCGGATCTTGGGGACACAGCAGCGGGCGACTCGATGTTCGCGCTACCTTGGACGGATGGGCGCAGTGTGTCGGGATGGCCACTCCCTGAGGAGAGACCATGAACAAATTCGCATGGGTCGTTCTATTAGTTTTCGCGGGCTCCGGTGCGTCTCTTTATGCACAGAGGAAGATCATTGTTCCGCCTGGCGCTAAGCCGGGCGGGAATTACAGCCAAGGCATTTTGACTGGCGACACACTCTTTATCTCAGGCCAGGGCGGCGAAGATGCGGCGGGGAAAATTCCCGCCAACTTCGAGGCTGAAGTGAAGCAATGCCTGGACAACATTGACGCTGTCCTCAAAGCAGCAGGAATGTCGCAGGCAAACGTCGTTAGCGTACAGGTTTATCTCGCCGACCGTGCTAAGTTCCAGCAAATGAACGCAGTGTATACAACCTATTTCAAGGATCCCCGGCCCACCAGAACTACGGTAGTTGTTGCTGGCTTGGTAGGACCAGGAAACATCGAGATCACCGTCACTGCCAAGAAGTAATGGGTGGCAGGAGTTTGAAGCCAAGGTTCGAAAGGAAGGTATTCAATATGTCCGAGAAACGAATCAATTCACGTCCCGAAGACAGCGTTGAGGATCCGCTCGGTTCCTCTCTAGACGATCTGGTCACGCAGGAGATTGCGTCGAATTTAGATCGGCAGTTTTGATGAGAAGCGCCTTAGTCGGCTCCATGGGTGTGATTACAGGACGCTCGAGATACAGCCGTCTCCCGGGACCAACCGCGATGGCCCAGCAAGCTAACGCAAGTGTGTAGGGCGAACCTGCGTGCTAGGGGTTTCCCTCATTGTTTTCGCCGGTTGCTCGGCGTAAGACTACTGGCAGTCGAGGCTCCGGAAGTTCCGGCAGCGGTCTGCAAGCAGGTCCTTAGAGAGCAGGAACTCTCAGGAGATCGGATCCACCCCTGACGCAAGCCAGGGGACGCACCGTATGTAAGTAGAAAGTGAGAGGTCCATTATGTCTAAATATGAAAATAAGATATCTGCCGACAAGCTCAGTTCGATCGAGCAAACCTGCGAACCCGTTCAGGATGATCCGTTCGACCTTTCGGACCAGTTGAAGCCGGTGGCTATTCCCCACGGAGTGGATCGTCGCGCCTTTCTGATGCGCAGCGCTGTGGTCGGAGCTGCGGCCGTGATGACCGGGCGCTCTGTGTCCGCCGTGGCCGCCCAGGCGAAGCCGGGTCCGATACCAGCAAGTGCAGAGCCGAAGGGGGTGGCGGGAGGGCCAGGTAATGTGGAGCTTTCTCCCAGCTTAAACGTCGTCAAGGAACAAAAAGGACCCGTGATGACGACGCTGGACGAATTCTACAAGGTTGGGCCCGGGCCATCGAGTTCTCACACAATCGGTCCTATGCGCATTACCTACGATTTCTACCAGCGATGCACTAAGCTGCCGGCGGACCAACTCGCCAAGGCGACCGCGCTCAAGGTTAATTTGTTCGGGAGCCTCAGCGCCACGGGCAAGGGACACGGCACAGAGCGAGCTTCCCTCGCGGGGTTGATCGGAATGGAACCGGCAACCGTCGATCCCGCATTTCTCGACGGCTTGCGCGACAAACCCGGCCAGTCTTTCCCAGTCAAGCTCGGTGAAAAAACTGTGAATGTGTCGCTGAATGACGTTGTGTTCGATGCCGTCAAAGGTGACTTTCCTCACCCAAACACAATGACGTGCAAGCTCATGGCCGGGAACACCGTGCTGCTCGAGCTGGAATACTACTCGGTGGGTGGCGGATTCATCGAGTGGAAAGGTTACACGCCTCCGAAGAAGAATCCGCCAAAGTATCCGTTTTCGACAATGAAGGAGCTGCGCCAGCACGCGGATCAAAACAATCTGACAATTGCACAAGTGATTCTAGCCAATGAGATGGCGATCCCGGGGAGAAGCGAGGCGGAGGTCTATGCCTTCATTGACAAAATCACTAACGCTATGGTCGCCACTGTGAAGTCAGGGCTTGCCGCACCGGAAGATAGTGTGTTGCCCGGTCCCATCAAGCTGCACAGCAAAGCAGCAACAGTCTACAAACGCGCCATGGATGATCAATACCAGACGGAACGCGCACTTGGCGCCCTTTCGGCATACGCTCTGGCGGGCTCTGAAGAGAACGGGCGGGGCCACCTTGTCATCACTGCGCCGACAGGCGGCTCCGCCGGAGTCATGCCGGCAGTGGTCTATGCTCTGGGCGAAGGCGGTCGCAAACTTCCACCAGACAAGATTCGACAGGGCATGCTTGCTGCTGCAGCAATTGGTTACCTGTGCAAGCACAATGCAACGCTGTCTGCTGCCGAGGGTGGTTGCCAGGCGGAAATCGGTGTGGCATCGGCAATGGCGGCGGCATTGGCCGCAACAGCAAACGGCGCGGAATCCCGAGTCGTGGAGAACGCCGCGGAGTCCGCACTGGAACATCACCTGGGAATGACCTGCGATCCGGTGGCCGGATTTGTTCAGGTTCCGTGCATCGAGCGATGCGCATTCGGCGCGGTCAAGGCATGGACGGCTTATGTAATCGCCAGCAATGAGATCGCCAGCCGGCATCGGATCGATTTGGACGCCACGATCTTTGCGATGGCTCAGACCGCGAAGGACATGAACAGTAAGTACAAGGAGACCAGCGAAGCTGGACTCGCGCTTTCTGTAACTCTCTGCTGATTGAGCCTGACTATGGAACTCGACATTACACAAGCGTTCCCGACGTACATCGGCCGTGTGCAGCTGCCCGACACTGAAGCCATGAATCAGGGGCTGCGATCCCTGATTCTGGCAGAGGAATCGGAGTATCCAAGCCTTGGCCGAAGCAACATTGGGGGTTGGCACTCGCGCACTGATTTCCTTCATCGCGCGGACGCCAATGTAGACGCGTTGAGCTCATGGATTACATGGGCACTGCGCCGAATGATCCGCACAACGACGGGCCGGGATGACTTCGCTGGCACAGCATCCATCTCGGCCTGGGCAGCGATCTGTCGCGCCGGTGCATACCATGGACCCCATTCGCATCCGGATAGCGCGTGGTCAGGAGTGTATTACGTTGACAGCGGGACTGATAATCGGGATCAGCCGCTCAGCGGGGTTCTGGAATTCCTCGATCCGCGTGCCGGAGCGGAGGCTGTGAGTGCACCGGGAGACCCGTATGGAGAGCCGTTTCGAGTTCGAGCGCAATCCGGATTGCTGGTGATGTTTCCTAGTTGGCTATTTCACTGGGTTCACCCTTACGCAGGAGAAACACCGCGCATTGCCATTTCCTTCAACGCGACTGTTGGAGCGCACGCCGTCGACGAAGCCGGAATTGACGGAGAACGGGCCGCCCCGGTCGCAACCGATATTACTCACCAATTCCCGGCTAACGCCATCGGCTAGGCAGCAACAGTGGAGGACCTGAACAGCCATGCGGACAAAGTGCGAATCCCGTGTCTTATCAGCAGCACTCATGGTGAGTTTAGCGGCTGTCGCATGCGGCCAGTCACCGGATGTTGCGACTGGCAACCTGACGAGCGAAGTCACGACACTCAAGACCGAGAACATTGCTCTACGAGAGCAGCTCAATAGAGTTGAGGAACAGCAGAAGATGATGCTTGAGGTAGTTAACGATCTAAAGCAGCGGTTGGGCTCGCCTGCGACTCCTATCGTAGGAGGTCCTTCATCTTCCTCACAACGGAACTTTGCTGCCGCACGGGAGCTTGCAACGTCGGTCACCGATATCGCCGCTCCGCCCGCCCCAGTCGCGCAGCCGCAATCCGTTTCCGCACTACAGGCAATTGAGAATCGCTATCGAGATGGAATCATAATTCGGGAAGCTCCCGAAGGCGCTGAGGTGCCTTTCCTGCTGAGGTTACAGGGCACTACCCAAGTGCGATATATCAACACTATTTCTAGCCAAAACACTTTCACCGACCACCTGGGCGTTACCTACGCTGTTGATAAGCGCAACGACATTACGGTAAATCGCTCAATGATGGTTTTCGGCGGCTACGTCTTCAGCAAGAGGGCGCAATATAGCTTCACCATCTGGACATCCGCCGGGGCGGCGTCGATCGTCGTAGCCGGCAACATTGGCTGGCAATTCAGCAAGGCTTTCACGCTAACCGGAGGTTACTTTGGCGTTCCGGGCAGCCGATCACTGATTGGCACTTTTCCATTTTTCACGGCCAACGATAGGACCATGGCTGACAACTTCTTCCGCCCCGGGTTCACTCAGGGCGTTGTGATGAACGGACAACCCGTGAAGGGACTGAATTACCTGGCGATGGTCGGCAACGGTCTCAATACCCTGAGTATCGCGGCAAACAAGATCGATACGAATCTGCTGGTTTCCGGCAGCGTCTGGTGGGAGCCGCTAGGGGACTACGGGCCACCCGGTAGATCACGGAATATGTACGATGATTATTTCTCCTCCAGGAAAGTCCGCATTCGACTAGGTACCTCGTTTACTAGGTCCCGGGAGAACCGTTTTTCAGATCTCGACCAATCCAGTCCCGAGAACACCGCAATATACAATTCCGATGGCGTGAAGGCCTTCGCGACCGGAGCGTTTGCGCCGGGTGTAACACTCCAGGATGCCACGTATAAGATGTCGGCAATTGACTACGGCCTCAAATGGAATGGGCTTGCGGTCAACGGGCAATACTTCTTTCGCTGGCTAAATGATTTCGTAGCTGACGGACCGCTTCCGCTCGCATCCACATTTGACCACGGCAGCGAGCTCTCGGCGAGTTACTTTGTCAAGCCGAAAACATTGATGCCGTATGTCCGCGCATCATGGGTGCGCGGGCGGTTCCGCGACCCTTATGAGTATGGGGCCGGACTAAGGTGGTATTACCTTCCGACCGAGCGGCTCTGGCTCAACGCAGAGGTGTTCCATGTCACCGGAGGAGCTCCTTATAGCGGGACCTTTACTCCCTATAGTTCGGGGATCACGAATTGGGTGCCGATGGTCCAGGCGTATGTCGCTTTTTGACGATGATTTCGAGGTGCACAGTTTCGTGGCTTAGAAGTACGCGGAGGCTGTGATCTGGACGGAGTAGCCTTGAAACGTAGACTTATTTGAGAATTCACCAAAGTATTTGAACCCCACGGTGACTTTGCGCGCCGGCAGGAGCAGGTTAGAAGTGAAACCGAGAGCATTGACTCGGTAGTGCGCAGCTGACTGGGCCGGACTGATGGTGGGGCCAGTCTTATTGGTGGTCTGCCATTGTTCGTAGCCTACGGGGCCTAGTTGAAGGCGGAGGTTTTGGCCGAGGGGAAAGGTTCGGGTGAGGGAGTAATCGAGGTTGAGATTTTGGCCGGGGTGGATGTTTGTGCCTGGCTGGGTGGTGTGGAATTCGTAGAGTTCGAAGGCTGAGATGGCGGTGGCTTTGTTGCTGGTGAGGTAGATGGTTTGACCGGAGGCTAAGGCGTTGGTCCAGTAACCGGAGCCGACGTTGTTGCTGGAGGTCGAGTTGTATTGGCCGGTGGGGGCGAGAAAGCCGTAATTAAGGCGAATGTCTGCGCGTTCTGTTTGCCAGCCGAGGATGAGGGGTTGATAGTAGGAGTCTGCGAAGCCGCCGCCGCCACTGATTGGGCCTTCGGTGTCGGAGCTGAGCGAGTTGTTGGCAATGGGGAGAGTGGCGACGCAGGAATAGATGGCTCCGCCGAGGGGTGGGATCGCTTTTTTGGCGACCCAAATGATGCTGTTCATGTCCATGATGACGGAGTTTTGCCCAGTGGCGGTGACCTGGCCGGTGGAGTCCTTCAGCTCACTGCGGGAGTAGAAGAGGAACTGGTTGCTGTAGGTGAAGCCCGCTTCGGGTGTGACGCCGGAGTTTGTGGCGGTCATACCTAGGGGATAGACGCCCCGAACCTGCGCGGAGGCTGATGAGATTAGCTCGCAGACCGCCAGGGCGAAAATGAGCGACATTATCCGGAGTCGCGACAAATGAGCACGGTTCGTCACAGGTGAGAGATCCTCATAGCGTCTGGGAAGCTGGCAGTGCGCTGGCTTTACTTGTTCTTGTCGTTATCCTTCTCTTTCTCGTTGTCCTCGGAGACCCGGAATCCAGACATTGCCTGGAGCTGCGGTTTCGGAGTCGGGGTCTTTCGCTGTAGATCTTGATGCGCTGCAGGCTGCCCCCTTCTTCCCTTTACTGGCGCTAGTAAAGACCTTCGGCGTCGCGCGATTGCGGCATTTGTGAATCACGGTCATAGGACTCCGCCTCAACTCCTTCGCCCACCTGCGTGTCTCCCGCGGGCTGAGCTGGACATGTATACGTATCCGGACCGCATTGCGGGCATCCAGTGTCGGTGGCTGACGATGCGGCTTCGGCGTTCACATCTTTAAACATGGGCCACCATCGTAAGCGGAGTCATAGAGAGGTTTCGCCAAAAGTTTTCGAGCGACTCAACACCGCCGAAAAGAGTGGTGAAGATCGTGGAGTCGGCAAGGAGGATGTCGCCGGCACGGTTTGCATCGGGCGGCATCCAGAGGAAGTTGTTGAACTCGCGGTTCCCTGCCTCGGTGAAGGGATGCGGTCGGGACATGTCGATGGGCTGCTTGGATAAAATTCGAATGGATTTGGTGTCGTCGGTGAGCAGCGCGTAGTGCGGAAGATGAGGATGGAAGTTGAAGGTAGTGACTCCGGTGAGCCAGCCGCGGGAGTCAAGGTCTCGAAAGGCGTTTAGGGAAGCGATCTGATTTGTGTCCTTGAGGGTTGCCGGGCGCAGTCCGTAGCGATTCTGAACGGGCACGCCCAGACCCTTCATGATGGAGAGCGTATAGCGGCCGAAGCGCTGCTGTCGCGGCACGAGAGGATCGCCGTGGTGAGCGTACTCCATTGCGCGTTCCTTAAGGTCAGGGGAGACGCCGACGTCGTGATGCGGACCAATGATGAGACAGGTTCCTTCGCGTTGGAGAAATTGTCGAACGGCTTCGATCTCATCGGGAGACGCTTCCTGCTCGGTAACCATGTGATCGAGGCCGAAGATCATGAGGGTGTCGGTGTCGGCGAGAATGCGGTCGTCGATGGGCAGTCGCTGACCAGCCTGATCGATCCGTTGATAGATGGCCACGGGCCGCTCGGTTGTTTCGCCGACGAGCTGCTGAAACTTCAAAGTGGACAGGTGAAAGAGTTCGAGGGTTCCTGCGATTCCCTGAAGGAACATCTTCTGGGAGAACTCCGGTGTCTCGTAGATTGGCCACGCGACGCGGCGAACTTCAGTGATGGTGGAGAAGCGATTGTCCATCTCAGTGACGTCGCGATTGGCTTCCCATGGGTAGCTCCAGGTCCAGTAGATGCTGAAGCGGCGCTTGCCTGGGGCGTATTTCCTGGGGATGTGCGTCTGGTTGTAGGTCCGTGGACTGGGTGCTGATCCGTTCATCTCGATTTCCTTTCTTCCCGGGCCGTTTATGGGAGTGTTGACAGATATCGCAAAGCTTTTATGCCCGGAAGGAAAAAATAGGCTCCTCCGCGGATAGTGGTGAATGACGGAAGCCCGGTGATCTTTTTGCGGATGGGGCGTTTGGGGATGGTCAAGTCAAAGGTGCCGTCCTGCGTGCCAAAGATGGGGTCGCGCTCGTTGCCTAATTCATGAAAGTTGGGGTCGTTGACCCAGACGTTCATCGCGAATTCGAATTGGCGCACCAGGCTGGCGCAGCCGACGAAGGCGGCGATACCTCGTTCGATTCCGTCGTCGGGTTTGTCTTCGGGCAAGGCCGGCCCGTAGGTCCCTCCGCGACGAATCATCCTTCTGCGCTGCATGTTGACGGCTGTGTCACGCGGATTCATGCGCCGAATGTGGGCGCCGAGCGGACAGCCATAACCGTAGGGATCCATTTTGGCGTAGTCGAAATTGTTATTGCGTTGCATGTCCTTGCCAAGCTCGGGATCATCCTTGTCGGGTGCGAGGACGAGTGGTGCGCCGCTGCGCCAGCGTCCCATGAGCTTGGCGGCGACCAACTCCTGCTGTTCGGGTGTGTCCCCGTGTTGACGCAGAAAATCGCGGAAGGCGCCGACGTGCTCCTCCATGCGAAGGTAGGCGACGTAACTGCCGTTGCGGGAGAGAACTTCGGGCTCCGGCAGGCGGACGGGCGGGCCTTCTTCGTCGGGATAGCCGAGAAAGAATTCGCCGGCTTTGATGGGGGGGGCGGAGCCGGGAGTTGGCTCTTCGCCCATTCCTTCGATGCAGAGTTGCGAGAGACGGTCGCGATAGCCGAAGTGCTCGTGTGCGTAGGTGAAGGGAGGGATGGCTTCGAGATCCAGTGAGGAGAGGACCTTCACACCGTCACACTGCTGCAGGAGATACTCCCGATGCTCCTGCCTACATCGCTCGCGCTCCGCGATGTCGCGAGCGAAGAGAATGACTATGGCATGAAGTTCGTTACTCGCCAGACCGCCCACCCAGTTGTCCGGGTGATTGGCACCTGTGGTACCCAGGATATCTGCGCGGGCGGCCATGCCCTGACGGAACTCTTCAGGGAAGGTGGTGAGCGCTGCTTCGTTGACGCCGAGCGCGCGCAGGCCGTTCCAGGTGAAACCTATGGTCACCCATCTCATGCTGGGATTCTGAGATGCGACGGTTTTTGCGGTTCCTGCTCTCTCGATAAGCCCCTTGAGCCACTCGCGCCCTGAGGCGTGACGGCGAAAGGTGAGAAATTCGTATCTGGCTGCGAGCGCAGGAGGGCGTGAAATCAGGAAGTGCTGAATATCATCGATTTCAAGCATCATATGAGCCTCCTCAATGTAACTATGGAGGTTACTAATAGTTGGAAAGAGTTAGAGCCGTTACTGCATGAGATCGAGCATGCTGGAAAATGCCGCCTTGAGCTTCAGGGCCTTCTTGATTTCGTCGGCGGAGACGTAGGGATACTCTCCGTACTCGAGAAAGCTGGGACACTGGTGTTCGCGAACGAATCTCACGAATGCGGGAGCGTTTGTTTTCCAGTCTTCGGGAAAGCCTTCTAAATTCTCGAAGACAGTGTTCAGGCCGTATTTTGAGAACAGAGATACGGCGTCCTCAGTGTATTTGTCGAAGTCGGTGTCGAAGATGCCCTGATACATGAAGTAGGTGTCTTTGCCAATGTCGAAGAGCACCCAGCGCAAGTAGTGAAGCTTGAGCACTTCAAGAGCGTCGGGCAGGCCGGCTATCGTTTTCTCGATGGTGTTGCCGTATTGGCGAATGACCGCTTCGCTTCCGGGCTTAATTTTGGCGATGATGGTGAAGCCGTAACAGGCGGGAGTGCGTGGATAGATTGGGCCGTATCTGCCATTCTGGGCGGTGAAGTATCCCTCCTTCGGAATCGCCATAGCAGCGGGCTTGGACCAGTCGGTTTCTTGGGCGGGTGCGATTGCTTCTGCTGTTGCCATTTCGTCTCCTTTGAAAACCAGGAAGATATATATGGGAGAAAACTACTGCAAGACGCGGAGAGGCGAAACTAGGTAAACCCCTAGAGTTTGCCTGGACCGTAATTATGTTTCGTGGGGATGGTCTGGACCGTGCGGCGATTGCAATTGTCGAGCGATGGAGCGACTTCAGTGGTCTGAAGTTTATTGGTCTGGTTCTAATGGGCTGGTTCTAATTGTCCAGGACGGGTTGCCACGATTTGTCGGGATTGAAGCGCTCCATGTTCTTGAATTGCTCGAGTGTATCTGGGCCGAGGTCCTTCTGGTAGACGACGCCATCGTAGCTGACCATGAAGGTCTTTACACCGGTGACGCGGTATTCGGCGGGCGAGGCTACGAGAGCGAAGCCGCCGATCATGACGCCTTCGATGACGTAGTCGAGTTTTCCGAGTGGGGCGGCGGCGCCTTGTCCTTTGAGGACTTTGAAGAAGTAACCGTGATAGGGCGATTCTCCGGGGTTGTAACCCTGTGCGATGGCGCGAGCAGCCTTTTCGCCGATTGGGCCCTCCCACTTACCGTCGGCAGATTGCCAGGTGAGGCCGTCCTGTTGACCGGGCGTGCTGATGATGCGCTGAGCGTATTGGTTTACGCTATAGAGCTTGCGTGATCTGAGGGCGTAGGCGTCCTGGGCTTCGACGAAGCCGTGGCAGATCTGGATGGCATCGAGTTCGTTGGCGCCGACGCGGCGGTAGAGGAGTTCCTTCTCGCCAGCCTTGGCGTCAAAGGACCATTTGCCATTGATTTTGACGATGGGTACGGGGAAGGGCCAGCTCTCATCGCCGATGATGATGAAGGCGCGTGTGCCCGTCTTGGGATCCACGGAGACCGTTGTCTTTTCCTTGGCTTCTAAGGCAAAACCTAAGGCGCGTTCGCGGTCCTGCGGGGTTTCTCCGGTGAAGATAATTTTCTGGCCTTTCGGGCCGAAGATCTTTGCGAGCGCGGCTTCGTCGAATGAGCCAGCGGCGGCGATGAGTGCATCGGCGGCTTGCTGCGCGGTGGCGAAGGTTTCGCTCTCAACCGGGTGAGGAGCCGATGGGGTTGCTGTAGTTTGTGCAGGAGCTTGTGTGCCAGTGGCAGCCTGGTGCGCGCCAAAGAGAACCTGTGTGGAAAGGCACACGCAGGCGACAACGATCGCCATCCAGGAAAGCTCGTAGAGATTTTTTCTCGCGAACCGTGACTTTGGGGAATTCATCATTGTGCTCCTCATGTCTTTTCTTTACCTCTTTACCGTCGCCGGCCTCCGCCGCCACCTCGGCCGCCGCCACCACCACGGCTACCCATGCTGGAGGATCCGCGGCTGCTGGCGGATCGCGCGGAGGAGCCGCTGTAGCCTCCACGGGAACCGGATCCGAAAGCACTGCGGTCTCCGCCGGAGGGACGAGAGACGTCGCGGCTTCCGACGCGATCAGCGCCTCCGCCCAGGCCGCCGCCGCCACCGAGACCACCGCCTGAGTTCATGCGGTTGCTACCGGCTCCGCCGCGATTGCTGGGCGGATTTCCGCCCTGGCGGCCAATCTCGTTCCTGGCGCTGGCCTGACGGTTGGAAAGAGAGTCGCCACGAGCTGCGCCGCCGAAACGATCGGCCGTTGCGCGGTCTCCGTAGGGCGCTCCGCCGCGATGCGCTGGATTATGTTGCCAGCCGTTGCCGCCGGCGCCGCCAGCAGGTAATTGCGACGGACCACCCGCGCCACCGACGCCGCCAGGACGACCAGCTCCGCCGACACCACCGACTCCACCCGCTCCTCCGGCGCTACCTACGCCTCCTGCACCACCTACTCCGCCGGGACGACCAGCTCCGCCGACACCACCGACTCCACCTACTCCGCCGGCGCTACCTGCGCCTCCTACACCACCGACACCGCCCACC
The DNA here is from genome assembly GCA_025462755.1 of Edaphobacter sp. Taxonomy (GTDB): domain Bacteria; phylum Acidobacteriota; class Terriglobia; order Terriglobales; family Acidobacteriaceae; genus Edaphobacter. The sequence goes on along the minus strand of JAOAPF010000086.1, from coordinate 6,627 downwards.
GCTCCTACACCGCCAACCCCGCCGACACCGCCCACTCCTCCTACGCCACCGACACCGCCGACACCACCTACTCCGCCGGCGCCACCAGGCCGGTTGCCGCCGCCAACATTAGTGTTGCGGTTGAAATTGTTGTTCTGATTTATGTAAACGTTGTTGTTGCCGCCCCAGCCGCAACCCCAGCCCCAGCCGCCACCCCACATTGCGCCCATTGCGATGCCGATGCCGAATGAGATGGCCATGCCGGCCGCATAGTATCCGGGCGGCGGATAGTAGATGGGGGGATAGGGGTAGACAGGCGCGCCATAGACCACGACGGGATCATACGAGGGCACGTAGATGACCTGGGGATTCGACTGCTCGACCACGATGACACTTTTGTTTTCGATGACCTTGGTTTCTACCTTCTGTTGCTCGGTGGATTTCAGATTTCCTTTGCCCTGAGCTTTCTTGCGCATTCGCTGGACTGAATCCATGACCTCAGTTTGCTGAGCGAGAAATGCGTTGCCGAGGTCAGTGGTCCACTGGATGTCGTTGGCGAGTCGCTTGACGACGTCGGGGAGGGCGGCGAGAGCCTGAATGCTTGGATCCCACGACTCCTTGGCGACGGTGTCGGCGAGAGCTTTGTCTTTCAGAGTGGTGTGCTTCTCGAGCCACTGTTGGAGCTGAATGATTTCGAGGGGATAGGTGGACGCGGCGAGGGTCTGGGCGAGGAGCGGATCGGGATAGAGAGCGATGGGTGCGACGAGCGAGTCGAGTTCGTCGGGAGGAATTTTTGTTGGCGGCGCCTGAGCTTTCGCGGGTGCAGCCGGGCTTTGCGCTTGGGCAGACGGGCTTTGCGCCTGAAATGATGGCAGCTCTGCCAGGGTGTCTCCTGGAACAATAGCGACGATGCAGATCACTGCTATCAAGTGCCAGAATTTAGCAGCTAATGTCTCTCGCACTGAGCTCATGACTCACTTCCCTTCGGGAGCGCAAGATTGCGGTTGTCAGGGAGCCTATTCCAGGAAAAGAGGAAACAAAACTAGGGAAACCCCTACATCTTCATGCGATGAATGCGCAGCAATGGAGGGCGCCTCCCGTTGGCACAGTCTGAAACTCTCACATTCACAAGGACAGGAGAGGAATGGAAACTGATGTTTTAAGGAGCCCACTGCCGTCTGCTAGTGATTCTCCTAGTTGCTTCATCTCTTCGTATATCCGAATATTCGCGAAGCACTAGAAGACGTATCAAACCGAGCGGTCGAATTCCTGTTTTCAAGGGCCAGTCAATCCCAATTAGGGCTTTTTGCTGTTACTCGCATGAGGACCTCGCTAGATGACAATGATTGTTGAATGGACCGGAGCTTCCCTGCGAGATCATCAGCGAATTCTGGTGGGTCGGCGTCTCTTCCCCATTCACTCACAATCCGACCATTCATGGCGGCGACTTCGTTGCAACATGGTGCGTCACCGGGGAGGCGCGTGCCTACAATACCGTCCAGGGAGCCTTCAGAGAGGTGATACCCAAGAGGCCGGTATTCTCCGGCGGTCCCGGCGCTGGGGAGTTGGTCGCGCGCTTTTCCGACATCGACTTAGACAGCGGCACACTGCAGGGCGGCAAGTTTTGGCGATTCACTCCGATGGTCAATTGGTACCTGACGGACTATCTGCGCCTCGTGGGCACCTATGGCATTGGACATCTGGATCGATTCAACCCCAAAGGCAATACCCAGTTCTTCCAGACTTGCCTTCAATTAGAGTTCTGAAGACTTAACCACTGCAGAAGATAGACCCTTCTTAGGTGTTAGGGGGAAATATGCGAAGGCGCACCGACAACGTTGAACGGGGTATGCGGCGATTTACGCGTCCGGTTCCGGGGCGGGCACTGGGCAAAGGAGAACTCCCCATGAAATGGAGACTCTTTGGATTCATCACAACCGCAACACTCTTCGGCTCTGTGGCTATCATCCCGCAGGAGACCGAGCATCATGCTCATTGGGCCTATGAAGGCAAGGATGGCCCAAACAAGTGGGCAACGATTGACCCTGCTTATTCCGAGTGCAAAGTGGGCCACCATCAGTCACCCATAGACATCCGCCACACAGAAAAAGCCGGCCTGCCGCCGATCCAATTTGACTACAGTCCTACGCCGCTAAAAATTGTCGATAACGGTCACACCGTGATGGTGAACTATGCGCCTGGGAGCTTTATCACGGTCGGCGATCATCAGTACCAGCTCACGCAGTTCCATTTCCACCATCCGAGCGAGGAGCATATCCACGGAAAAGGCTTCGACATGGTGATCCATATGGTTCACTCGGATGCGAGCGGGAACCTGGCAGTCGTGGCTGTTCTGCTGAAGGCAGGAAAGGTCAATTCAGCGCTGCAGATCATGTGGGATCATCTCCCGAAGGAGAAGAATAAGGTGGGCGCAGTGGAAGGTGTGTTGATCAACGCGGCTGATTTTCTGCCTGTCAATCGTGGCTACTACACCTTTGTCGGCTCGCTGACGACGCCTCCCTGCACAGAACCGGTCACCTGGTTTGTCCTGAAGACGCCCGAGGAGATTTCAAGCGGAGAAGTCGAGGTGTTCGCCAGGCTCTACCCACACGATACGCGGCCTACGCAAAGGTTGGAGGGCCGCGTCATTCGCGAATCGAAGTAGAAACCTCCCGGAGAGAGCGACTAGTCGTGGAATCGCTGCTCGCATTCCCGGCTCAATGGATTTCGCGAGCTATTGCTTGTCATTACCAGCTGACGTCAGCATCTCTTTGATCGCGCGCTTGTCGGTCGCGTAGTTGTTATGCGCCGCAGTCGGATTCGCGAGCATCCAAAGCCAATGTGTCGAGTTTTTCACGGTGTAATTTTCGACATGAATACCCCCGAGTGCGGGAACCGTCCACGTGAGCAGATCGCTCGGGTCATTCAATGCAATGATCCGGGGGTACTTACATTCCTGCGGAGCATCCGGAAGCGACTTCAGATACTCGCACCGGGTCTTTCCCCAATCCAGCAAATGCGTCGCGATGTTTCTCTCGCTCGGCCCGTCGAGGCTCGCCAACTCCAGCAACCGCAATTGATTCGCAAAGAAGACCACAAGCGAAGTGCGCTTCAATATCTCGTTGAGATCGGTTTTAGTCTGCTCTGCCGCGGCGGTCTTCTCGGTCAAATCAATATCATCCAACGCGGAGAAGGTCAGATAACTCCCCAGGCTATGCGTAACAAGGATGAACTCCTGATTGGGTCGCGGCTTTTCTGGGTCAGCTCCCGAACCTGCCGGTACATCTGAAACCGACTTCAGAATCAACTGCCGAATCCCATCCAGAACGTAGCTTCGTAGCGGCCCAAGCACCATCACAGCGTCAGAAAATCCCCAATCCATCAACCCCGTCTTTAGATCCCGGTTCGCCCTCGCACCCTTCGGCGGAAGCTGACGCAGTCGCGTCGCCTCATCCTTCAAGATCCAGTCGTATGACTTGAATCGCTGCGGAACACCCGGGTTCGGTTCACGAGTAGAGCACGTATCAATCTTTGCTTTGCTCGGAGCAACAAACGAAGCATCACTCGCAACAAACTGGCGGCATTTCAAAGAAAAAGTCAGCGGCCACCAGTTGATCTCGTCCACATACAGCGTCTGCCCGCTGGACCGGGCAAGCTGAAAGTGGACCGCGTAAGGAACAGCTGCATGCCACTCTTCCTCACTCTTCCAGATTTTTTCATCGAAATACTCGAGCGTCGGAACCGGCGCATCCAACCGGAACTCATCCCTGTCCGCGTAGTCCCACTGACCAATCGCAGTACCCGCAGGAGCCGTGCAGTCCTTCAGGTAGTCGCAAAGATTCTTTCTCATCGCCAAAGAGTCACGATCGTTTGGACCGTAAGACCCGATTCCGTGGACATAGACGATGTGAATCTCTTTGCCCATGGAGTTTCGGAGCGTCTCCCCCAATGAACTGGGGCCTTGCGACGCAGCATTCGCGGACTTCGACTGCCCGGCAGACCAGACCGCGGCACCGCAGCAAAGAATCGTAGTCAACAACCATGAAGTGTGGCGGCTCATTGCATAGCTCCCGAAAAGCACTCGGCTGAATAACGTCAAAACGCGCCTTCCCTAAATCGCGAAAAGCACTTTACTTCATGAGTCGCGAAGGGCGATGAAGTAGCTGTCATAGCTGGTCAGACGAATCAAGCCGTGGTGTGGATATTCAATATCGAAGATTGCGCCGATGGTGAGATACACGATAGCGGCAAAGGTTACCATGTGAAGCCAGTTGTTCTGCCCCGGTTTGATGACGAGGCCGGCAATGAATGCGCACAGGCAGCTCAGGAAAAGAAGAAGAAGAAACACAGCGTCGGGGGGATGCATGTTGAACGCCTTGCGACAGGTATTGGTGATATCGAGCATATGGTTGAGCGCCGGAAGAAGAACCAGAGTCGCCGAGTTGGGATTCGGCTGAGACATCGACGCAGCGGCGACGGCTCCTTCGAGATCTCTTCCTTGGAGGCGCCGAGACTCTGCACTCACTGAGTGATCGCTCGTTTCATATTGATTCAGGCGCGAGGTGACGTAGTCACGGAAGAACTGCCGGATAGGCGGTTGAGTCTCCGACGGAAGCAGATCCAGACGACGATATGCCGTGTCGATCGCGTTGAGTTCGCGGGTTGCGAGCGAGCGGTGCTCATCGAAGCGGCCCATGGCCCTTGAGATGGTGAATGCCAGCAGAAGTCCAAACAGCGCAAAGTCCGCGTTTTCGATCGTGGCGCTCGGCTCCAGTCCGGTACGGGCCCTAAAGCGGCGTCCCGCCTCAAGCAGAAGGAGCATTACGAAAAAGAGCGGTATGGAGAGGAACGGGGAAAAGATCATGAGGGGTCCTCGCAAAAAGTGACATTTCTCAGGATCCGTATCGAGTTTTCTTCCTATGACCGACGATCTCCCAGACCTGTCTCTTTTTGGCCTCTTTGGCCAACTTGGCCCGAGCATAGAAGGTCCTGACGCTGCCCACAACTAGGAGTTTCCCCAGTTCGGATGGGCAAGTCCCATCTCACCAAATCTGCCGTGCCCGCGGATGTTTCCTCGCTCGTCTTCTCGGTATATTCCACCGTACAGCGAAGATGCGGGGTAACCCAGACAGCCTCAGCCATCTGCTGGTCGTCCTGAGCGCCCCTTCGGCGCCGCTCGGGAAGATTACGGAATGGGCACACCGTCACACGGAGAGGCTCCATAAGGCCCAATATCCGGCGCTTCTTCTCGTCATCGAAGCCAAAGCGAACCTTCTCCTTATACAGAAGGTCGGTACCCTCGTATTGCCCGACGATCAGCGCGTCGAAGAACGGGTCATCGCGCTTCAGGTAATGAATAACGCGCTCTACGAGGCCCGCGAGCAGGAACACGAGGCGAGGCGTCTGCAAAGTTCTCTTTCTCCCCGAAGGGGACCGAGGTTTTCGAATCTATCTCTTGAGCGATTCCGAAGCTCAACTAAGTACCAGCACCGTCCCGCCGCCGCCGACATCGCTTTCTGTGTCGCCGCTTTTGCCAATGGCATGACCGAGGACCGGATCGGATGTGCCCTTAAAGACGATTACCTCTCCGGCGATCCCAGCCCTTCCAAGCGAGCTGCCTATATCCGGAGAACCATAGAGAAGGCGAGGAGATGGGCCGAGCAATGAACATCGATGCCGCAATTCTCCGTTATAGTTCTTCCTCCCTGCGCCTCAGTGACGGCTCTTTGGACTCTGAGCTGGCTTTTGCTACTCGCGTCATGAGGGAAAGCCGTCAAACAGGCAGGCTCCCTTCCGGTTTGCCTTTCTATCTGCGTTCAGCGTGCCGCGCTCAACACACCCCCGCCCTTCGGGGGCACGCTCTCCTTCCAAGAATCCGCTGCGCGCCTCTCAAGAGGTGCGGACTCCTGCCCCAAAGCAAGTTTGGGTCCCCTTCCGCAGATTCTATCCAGTCGCCGAGGGAGTGGGTCGCGACGCCACACCAGTTGGGCAAGCATGTACCGCAGACAGCGGACAAACCAAAAGAAACGGAGCTAAACACCATGTTCAACAAGTCATCCTCATCGGCCGCCTCGGACAGAACGCAGAAGCCAAAACCGCTCAGAACAACAAAGAGTACGTCGTCCTCAACATCGCCACCCAGGAAAGCTGGAAGAACGACAAGGGCGAATAGGAAACCCGCACCGAATGGCATCGCGTCTTCGCCTGGAGCAATCTCTCGAAGTTCGCCAAGACCCTTCAGAAGGGGCAGCTAGTCACTCTTGAAGGCACTCTGCGTTATCGCGAGGTTGAGGATGATGTCGAGGGCACTAGGTTCAAGCACCGGATCACCGAAGTCCATGCTACCAGCATGAAGCGGCTCTCAAAGACCGAAGCCGCGGATGATCCTTCAGACGGAACCGGCGACGAGTAATCGCCGGCTTTCAGGTGGATGAGACAGAGAAAGTCTCATTCACCTTTTGTTGTCAAGAGAGATGCTGGCTGTGATATAGAGGAGACTCAGATCGTCTCGGTTGTCAGCGTTGTGGGTTTGCCCAGTGCATTCAACCGAGAATTCGTTCCTGGCGACATCGACGTTTGTCGTTACTCCATCTTTGGATCACCTGCTGCTCAGCGCCCCAACTCTCGATCAAAGAAGTTCGCCATATA
>JAOAPF010000549.1 GCA_025462755.1 Edaphobacter sp. | reverse complement strand
GGCAGACGCAGCGGACTCAAAATCCGTCGGAAGCAATTCCATGGGGGTTCGATTCCCCCTCCCGGCATCATCTCAAATACCAATATCCTATTTAGATTAAGAGTCTTACCGCACTCGTTAGAGCGCTGAGTTCGGGATGCGTCGAGTCGGCCACTGCATTGAGGTACGAAATCAGGTACAGTGCGCATCCATTGTTGTTTCAATGCTTTGGCTTCGTTTGCAGCGGACCTTATTTCTGCTAGTTCTTCCTAATTACGCCAGATTACGGAATGCGCAACGGACTTGGTATCCGATCAAGTCCTGCTGTGTCGAGAGCCTTCACTGCATTGTTCCTTAGAAGTGACGGTTCGCTGTCCAAGTTTCCGTTTTCAGGTATAGGTTGCGAACGGAATTGTTCGGGATGATTGTTGCGAACATTCTCCAGATCCCGATGTGGTCAACAGGCGGCAGAGCGCACATTGGGATTTCTCAGGGAACATAGACGAGGAACTCTGGCATGTCCGGAAGGTCATCAATGAACGTCCCTTCTTTCTTCCCGTCGGACGAAAACCGTCGCACTCGCTGCTTCTTTCGCTCGGCAATGTAAAGATCGCCGTCGGGCCGACGGCGAAGCCAGAGGGGGCGTCGAGCTTTCCGTCGATCACCACACGCGCCTTGAGCTCGCCGCTCAGCGGCGTGGACGTCAGGTCCAGCGCGAGGATGCTGCCGGTGCCCAAGGCGCCGATGAAGAGCGTCTCGCCGTGCTGGATCAAGTGCACGGGCGCCTTAAGTTCCCGCCCTGCGATGTGGGCCAACAACTCCCCTGACTCCACATTGAAGACCTTCACTGCGTCGCAGCTTCGTCCGCCACGTACAGGTGCTTTCGGTGCACGACGATGCCGCGCACCGAGTGGCGTTGCATGCCGTGCTTATCGAGCACCACCTTGAGACCGAGAGGCGATGGCACATCGAGTGGCGTACGGTCACCGTATTCGGGAAGTTTCCCGTGACTGGAGGCGACGAAAGTGCCGGGGAGAAAGTTCCCCTTAAGATATTGCTTGCGGAGGTGCGGCGCGACCGGAGCGGGTTTGCGGGTCTCGGGCACAAGCGACACCACGGTGTTCGTATCCTGGCAGGAGACGTAGATGCGACCATCGTCACCCAGTTCCACGTCGAAGGGGTGCACCATCGCCGCAACCTGCTCGGTCTTCGCGAGCACCTCTTTGAAGCGGAAGGTGTCGCCGTGCCGCTGGTAGAGCGCAATGTGGCTATCCTTGCGCCACGCGTTCGCGATATAGAGGTCGTCGCCCACCAATGCGAAACCGCGCGCAATGTGCAACGGATGCGCGGTCGGCGATGGATCGAGAAGCAGGGGATGCATCCTGCGCGGGAAACCGTCGTCCTCGAAGACACCGATGTTATCGACGCCGTGCCGCGATTCCCCCCGATAACTGATCCACCACACGGTTCTATCCTCCCGAACACGATTTGCTAATTGTTGACCTCAGCTATAGTCTGATTGACCTTCTTCTGATCCTCGGCTGACAACTGTGACGGTCCGATGTCATAGGTCAGCCTGTCAATGTTTCCGGTGAAGCGGAATGGAACGTCGTAGCTAAAGTCCACAGGAGTGCGGGTATCGAGTCCGACATCAAAGGTTTCATCGAACGGCATGAGCATTGGTATGGTGTGCTCCATCGACTTGCGGGCGACCTCTTTACCATCGACCGACAGAACCCCGGTTCCCCCCTTGGCCGGACCAGGCCCGTCGTACTTGAAGTTGAAAACGATGGTGTGTTTCCCTTCGCCCAGTGAGGACAGGCCTTCCCATCGGAAACGCTCCATGTCAAGGAAGTTGTAGACGAATGCGGGCCTCCCTCGGCCGACTTGGAAAATGTCAGTGGCGAAGGAGACGGCGAGTCCAAGTGCCGCGACCAACAACAGACCGTAGCCGAATCGTTTTCTCCACTTACTCGCGTTCGCTGCAGCGGCCAGAAGCAGCCCCAGAATTAACAAGCAGACGCCGATTGCCTTAAAGATTCCACTGTTCAGTATCCACTTGGCGCTCGGGCTCAGCATCAGCGCATATCCGCCGAAGCGGCCGCCTTCGGTCGCAATCACTCCTTCCGCGCCGCCGGAAGGGATCGTGACATTGGCGGTGATGGTGTAATCCCTGTCCAGGATGCTGGGAGCATTGCCGACAGGAATCCCTGCGTTCTCGCCTGTGTACGTGAAAACCGTGCGCCCAGCCACGGCGCTCGGCCGTGGCGTAAGCGCTCGCGAGAAGGCCGAATTATCCAACGGGAGGACCTGATATTTGTTGGCCTCCGTCATAAAGAGCCCCTGCAATTCTTTCAGCTTGTCCGGATTGCTCGCCGCAAGATCGTTGAACTCCGAATAGTCCTCCGTGATGTGATAAAGCTCCCACTTGTAACCGTCCAGAAGGTTGGGCAACTTGCCGGTCGCCAGCTCCCATACCGGCGCGGGCGGAGTAGTGGCAGCGATCCAACCGTCGTGGTACATCGCGCGGTAGCCAACCATCTCGAAATACTGCGTGTCGCGTTTCGAAGGAGCATTGGCATTGGCCTTGTCGAAGGTGTAAGCCATGCTCACACCTTCGATCGGCTTCTGCTTGATGCCGTCCACGACATCCGGCGCCGGGATGCCGGTGGCCTCCAGGATTGTGGGCACGATGTCTATCATGTGGTGGAACTGAGTGCGGATGCCGCCGACGTCGTTGATGTGGCCGGGCCAGGAAATCGCCAGCCCCTGTCGCGTCCCTCCGAAATGCGAAGCCACCGCCTTAGTCCACTTGAACGGTGTATCGAACGCCCACGACCACGCCACCGACATGTGCGGATAGGTTGTGGATGAGCCCCATTCGTAGTAGTGGAGCATCTGCAGAGTTTCTGGAAGCTTCAGGATGCCGTTATACGCGGTGAATTGATTGAATGTGCCTTCCGTCGTTCCTTCACTGCTGGTGCCGTTGTCCCCGCAGATATAGATGATCAGCGTGTTGTCCAGCTTGCCCTCGTCCTGCACCTCCTGGATCACACGGCCGATTTCATAGTCCGTGTATGCGGTATAGGCCGCAAAGACCTCAGCTTGGCGCGCGTAGAGTTTTTTCTGGACCTCTGTCAGCGACTCCCATCTCGGTAGCTTCGCGCCGGCATACTCGGCCTGTCCGTCCGGCCACGGCGTAAGCTTCGTGTCCGGCGGGATCACTCCGAGCCGCTTCTGGTTTTCAAAGATCTCGTCGCGCATCTTTTCCCAACCCATGTCGAACTTGCCGTGGAACTTGTCGATCCATTCCTTCGTGGGTTGGTGTGGTGAGTGGCTGCCGCCCGGCACGTAATAGACGAAGAATTGCTGGTCGGGCGCGGACGCATTCAACTCACGCATGTGATGGATGGCGTCATCCGCCAGGTCAGTGGTCAGGTTGTAACCCGGGTGGCCGACCCATGGAGTCACAGCCGTCGTGTTGCGAAAAAGATAGGGCGTCCACTGGTCGGTTTCGCCACCAAGGTAGCCGTAGAAATATTGGAAGCCCATGCCGAGAGGCCATTGGTCAAAGGGTCCGGCGGGGCTGTATTGAAAAGACGGGGTATTGTGGTCCTTCCCGAACCACGATGTGGAATAGCCATTGCCTTGGAGGATGGTCCCGATGGTGGCGTTCTCGACCCCGATGATGGAGTCGTAGCCGGGATAGCCAGTGGACAATTCGCCTATCACACCGTAGCCTACCGAGTGGTGATTGCGGCCAGTGATCAACGCTGCTCGCGTCGGCGAGCACAAGGCGGTGGAATGGAACTGGGTGTAACGCAGCCCCGCTTTCGCAACACGATCCAGTGCAGGTGTGGGGATGACACCGCCGAAGGTGCTGGAAACGCCATAGCCCTGGTCGTCAGTCATGATCAGGAGAATATTCGGTGCGCCCTTAGGTGGAACGACTCGCGGCGGCCACCACGACGTGGATTCCGGCGCGGTTTGCTTGATCACGCCGCCAAATTTGGGCGGTGGTGGCGGAAGCTGTTTTCCGTCGATCGTAGTGGTAGCTCCCGGCTGCCCCAACGTGCCTGTGACCTGCTGCGCAACGGCGTTATAGGCGACGAAGAGGCTGGCAAACTCGAACACTACAAAAGTGACGATCCGGCTGGTGGCCCGAGAATTCATACGATGCCTCCTCGTGCAAGCTGCGGGTTGTGGCTCGCAAGAAACGATTCGTGGAAAGTTGATTTCGCTCTCAGCGAGCGCAGGTGACTCTCAGGCAATAGCCGGCCTTTTCCAAATGGCCCATGACAAGAAGCTGCGAAACTCTTTGTGCATTTCATCAGCAAGAAACGCTGATCACGATGGTTCTCGACTGCTGCGCCCCCGCATGCGTGCTTTTCTGCAGGCACCCTCCGCAGACCCACGTGCTCGATTGATGCTTCCGACGGGGGTGAGATCTGGTGTCGAATTACCGATGACATCGATATAGGTTGCTTCAGCGGCATCCGGCCCAAGATGTGACTTTGGCAGCAGGGTTAGCCGTGCAATCAAGTGGAAAGGCGCTTCCGCTTCCTTCCACTCGATGCTCGCATTTTCGATCCAGAAGTTGGCGTCCTGACGCTTACCCCAATAAGTCATTCTTTGGGTATCGAGGAGCTGAATACCAAAGTTGAAGCTGCTCATCCTGCCATCTTCCTGAACGTGTCGGATTAGTTCGTCCTGCAGGCCATTCGGGTTGTTCTTTTGTAAAGGACGCGAGAGATTGTCCGGGGACTGTATAGCCGAATACTTCACCACCTCGGCTGCTCCATGACGAAACGGCACGTTGCTCCAATAACGCATTTGCTGGTACGGTTTGACCGGCTGGTGTGTTTGAAACTCCGTCAATATCAGGGTCCTCAGCACCCTCAACTTATCCTTGAACGGCAGGGACCACAGGCAAGCTGCGGGATTCGATGTCGCCAGTAACTTCAGGCTCGCGTTCATTGCTGGCGAGTCGTTTATCGGCAGGGTCGTCGCGTTTTGCATAGAGAAGTCCTGTCGGCCTGCCTCGGATACCGCCGTGCCCCCCCGAGTGAGATCGACCGAGAAAGCTAACGATCGGATGTCGCCTTTGAAGTCAGAGCTCTTCTTCGAGTCCGCATTCCCAAACCGCACAACGGCGGGATATACACCAGGCGTTGCGAACATCCCCTTCGCGAGCCGTGCTGCCAGTCCTGCGTCGCGTCCGAGGGTGACGTCAAATACTTCGAACTCAGCTCGGACTGAGACGCCCTTTGCGTGGGTTCCACGGGCGAGCGGCCGGTGTTGCTTGGCGGCAGCATTCGCCTGCATCAAGAGAACACTCTCGGTAATCCCCTCGATGTCTGATTGTTCCCGAGCCAGGTTCCGGTCAGCGTCGCTGCCGGTTACTCCGAACCATCTGGTTATGAAGAGCATGCCAGCCTCATCCTAGATTCGAGATAAATTTAATCGCCGTGATACTTGGCAGAAAGCAGTAGGCGGCGGCTTTCGTCTTAATGAAGCTTGAGAATCCAGTGATCTTGATCGGAGGCGCTCCATTGGCCTGCGGTATCGCGAAAATGCTTTCGTATGGATCCTGAGTTCCAATCATCGGATCCTTTGCTTTAGGGTTCAACCTGACCGCTCCCGCAAACTCGCTGTCATTGACCCAGTGGCCCAGCACGAACTCATATTGGTTCTCAATGCTCGAGTTGATGAAATAGCCGAGAATCCCGCGCTCGATACCGTCGTAGGGTTGCGTCGGATCATAGGCTGGGCCGTATGGCAAGCCGCGGCGGATCAACCGGTGAGTATTATTACTGCCACCGGCCTGACTCTGGCCCGTGATCGGCTGACCCCGTGGATTGACGCGGCGCATGTGCGCACCAACGGGGCAGCGTAGTCCTCTTGGGTCGCCTGACCCATCAGCATTCACGTATTCGAAGTTGTTCAGTTGCTCAAGTGGAATCCCGCCTGGAGGGCTATCAGTTTCTGGCGACAACGCAAGAGGAACGCCGTTACGCCAACGCCCGCAAAGCTTGGCGGCGAGCAGCTCGGGGTCTATCTTGTCCTTATTCGATTGGAGGAAATTCTCGAATCCAACAACGTCGGTCTCGATCATCTTGAAGACCGCAAAGCTGCCGTTCAGACCAAGTTCTCGCGGCTCCGGCACGAAATAATTCTCAGCCTCATCCTGCAATAGGAAAAGCCATGGTTCGCATGGCTCCTGGTGATCCTGCGTATATCGTTCAGGACCGCTGCGAATGGTGGTCATGCTGATACCGTCGGTGTAACCGAAGGGCACCTTGGAAGTTAAGACGGGCTTGCCATCAACAATCTGCATAAGCGCCATTCCATCGGTGCGCCAGATCTCCTGAAACGCATTTCCTTGGGAGAAGAGAGCCGACAGCCGGTCGCTATACGTCTTCATCGCGTCCGGGCTCATGGCGTGCAGTGTCACCAGCACGTGGTCGGTCCCCGTCCCGAAGGCGCCGATCCAGTTCTGTGGCGCGCTTGCTCCTGTGTCGCCGACTAATGACCCACGTGCGGCGGCTCCAGCGACGAACGCGCCGAACGATTTGAAGGAGAGCGCCGGAACGCGGTCTTTGATTTCCAACGCGACCAGTCCCGGCCAGGTAACGCTCACGTTAAGGCAGTAGTCAGGCTTGCGGCGCGGGAGATCGGCGGGATTGTCTCCTGGGCCTGGCGCAAACCCTACATGCCAGTCTTCCGCAGTTGTGATCTGCGGCGCGTCAGATTCGTCGCCGTTTACAAGTCGTCCCAGAAGCTGGCGGGCCGCTGCTGGGGTTTTTACCGTTAGCAGAAAATGCCGCACCATCGGCATCCTGTAACCGCGCAGGATTAACCCCTGAATATCCCCGAGGTCGAGTGTGCTCTTAGCACTTGATCCCGGGTGCGTCTCGTGCCCCGGGTTCGCATGCGCGCGGTGCCCGAATATGTGGCCGAGAAACCCGCCGCTTTCTTTCGTCCGCGGTTCTGGCGACGTGTCGTGGCTCATTTCACATCTCCTGCTGCGGCCTTGTTATCGGCAATCAGAGCGTGAATGTCCTGAACGCTCAGGCCGGGGTAAGCCTTGTAGAAGCCGATCGGAGCGAGGTTGATCTTCTTCCCAAAATCAATGAACTCCTGGACATACTTTCTGCATGGGGAGGGTGGAGGATCCTTGGTGAATTTGAAGACAAGATCGAAGACCGGGCCGATGTATTTGGTGAAATCGGCGATGTACGTGTCGAAGGAGCCGTCATACACGGTAAAGAAACCCACCTCGAGGTTCCCGAGGGGCACGAACTGGGCGAAGTGAGGTGTGCCGACGGTTGCCAAGTCTTTCCCGGTCTGGTGCGCCCTCACACGCAGCAGCAGTTCTACTTCGGTGTACGCAAGTTTTGATTTGAGCGGTAGGATCATCAGAAACGGATTGAGTACTCCGGCGCCAGTGACGTCTGCGGCAGCCGCTATGGCCTTGATCTCCTTGACTGTAACGTCCGGGTAAGCAGTGAATATAGTCAAGGGATGAAGAAGGTGTTCAGCCGTCCATTCGACGAACGCGTCTGCGTTGTCGGCGACCGGCGTCGGCGGTGGACTCTCGATATGTTGGAAGACAGCGTCGAACACCGGCCCAGCTTGTTTTGCCAAATCGGCCATGAGCGGACCGAATTCGCCGTCGAAGTCGCCAAGAAAAAGGAGGGTCTTGTCGCTCAAAACCGTAAAGCGCGAGTAATGAATGGTACCGATCGTATCTTCGGCCTTGAAAAGGCTGGGCATCATAGGTGGAAGCTCTTCTGCAATCGCCTTCGCGTCCGCCGGCGACTTCAGAGGGAAACTGAGGGTAAAGTGGCTCTGGCTCATCGCGCGATCTCCTTTTGCTACGTGTTCGTTTGTGTTGTCGAATTCTGCGAGTTCGGTTGGGTGCGTCCGAGGTTGTGTCGGCCTGAGTCGAGGACAGGCTCTCTTTTCGCCTGCCGCACAAAAATGAAATGCCGGACGCGTCCCGAAGGTCGATCGCAACATAGATCCAACCATCCAAATGGTTCTGCGGATCGGCGTTGGAGGAGGCGAAGGTCCGCTAGAGTATCGAAAATATCTTAAGAGTCCCAGCTTTTTGCGCTTCCGACTACTGCAAAAACTACGAGTTCTCACATAGAAAAGCTCTGGCGGAGTTGGTCCAGCCGGCGAGTGCAAGGTGGCCTCTGACCCGCCTTGCGAGACAGATTCCCTTCATTTCGGGCAGCACGGGTTCTGTCATGGCAAATTCGTTGATAGTGCACCCTCTGAACAAAATGCGACGGAGACGTTCGGACACTTTGCGAAACGCCCGATTGTAAAATCTCATACGCGAGATCAACCGATTCATTAATCGCCTCGGGCGTGGGAAGCTAACGATGGATTACGGGTGTTCCCCTGGCCGGGGATTTGTTGCTCCGCCTCGATTGATTCGAACGAAGAAAATGCAGTACTAGAGGGGCGTTCGAGTGCAGGGTTTTCGGGTACAGGTTCGGGTACAGACGTCAGTTCGGCTTAATTTCGGCAAGTTACGCTAAATTACAGGTGGGAATGGGTTTAGCTGATTCGCTAATTACGCTCGATTACGCTTATTTATCATAGATATACGGTATTCTCAGGAAACTCAAAATCCGCCGAGGGCAACCTCGTGGGGGTTCGACCCCCCCTCCCGGCACCAAGTAAACTATCTATTTACAGTCGACATTTTTCTTTGTGCCCAAATTGTGCCCAAGAAGGAAGAGCTAAGCGCGATCGTCCAAAAATCACTTCGAACGCACGGAACTAACCCAGAACACGGCCCGGTGTTCCCGGAGGAACTGATAGCCGGAAATGCTGATCGCTTTCGCTATGCCAGAATCGGCGGTGTTGGAACGGCGACTTCTTGATTCCAGCGGCCCCTAAACGCCAAGCCACCCAACCCGAACTCGGCGAAGAGACCACCACGCACCCCGAACTACGCACCCTCGCTCCGCCCGCCGAAGTCGGCAAAGCCACACAACGCAAAAGCCCGTCACCCTCCCGTTCGAGAAGCTGCTCGAAGGCGACCAACAGGCCCAGCAGCAAGAAAAGCCCCAGCCCGAACCCGCCACCCCTTCCCACCCTCCAGGCCCGGGCCGACGATTCACCCCACTGGAACCCTTGCAATTCCCCCACCCGCGTTGTAGCCTTGTCTCCAGCATGTCGAGCCGCAACTCATTTACGTTCTTTACCCTCTGCTATTGGCGCCATCCAGCGGCCAGCGGAGTCCTCGCATGCATCTCTGAAAACACCTAAAACCCTTCAGAGTCTTCGACCTTCCCGAGCCGCAGCCCAAAAGGTTGCGGCTCTTTCATTTTTCCCGCACCATCAGCAAGGAGAGGCCATGACGTCCACCCAACCCGAAGCCCCAACCCAAACCGAAGCGCAGCCCCAAGCCGACGCCAAATCCGAGACCATGCAAAACCACGAGCCCGGCCCCACGCCCATCTCCTCGCACCTCCGCCGCCTCGTCCTCACCGGCTTCATGGGAGCAGGCAAGTCCACCATCGGCCGACTCCTCGCCGCCCGCCTCAACTGGACCTTCCTCGACCTCGACGCTCACCTCGAGTCCCGTACCGGAGCCACTATCCCCCAGCTCTTCGAGCGCCACGGCGAAGCCCACTTCCGCCGCCTCGAATCCTCCGCCCTCGCCTCCGCCCTCGGCCAGAACCACACCGTCCTGGCCCTGGGCGGCGGAACCCCCGAAGAACTCACCAACCGCCTCCTCCTCGAGCAAACCCCCGCCACCTTCACCATCTTCCTCGACGCCCCCTTCCCCACTCTCTTCGACCGCTGCATGTTGCAGGACATAGCTCGCCCCGTCCTCGCCGACCCCACCGCAGCCCAGCTTCGCTTTCAAAAACGCCACCCCCTCTACCGCCGTCTCGCCAACCGCACCATCGACACCGCCGACCAAACCCCCGAACAAACCGTAGAAGCCATCCTGAAAACCCAGAACTGACAATCTGATCACTGAGAACTGCCCGAACGACTCAAACTCCGCACTCCACACCCAAGCCCCAAAGGCGCAAACTACTTGCATCCAACAGTCAGCACTCGGTAGCAGCATCCAAGGAGAATCCAGCTGACTAACGCCGCGACCGAAAACCTCAGCCCCTACGAGAAGCGATCCCGCTCAGAAGTCCGCGGCCACATCCTCTTCTGCATCGCGGTCCTCCTCCTTCTCGCCCTCGCCTGGAGTCTCCGGAAAGAGCTCCTCATCCTCTACGTCAGCGCCCTCTTCGCTGTCGTTCTCATGCCCGCCGTCACGCGCATCACTCGTCTCAACCTGCGCGGCTACCATCCCTCCCGCGCCGTATCCATCATCCTTCTGATCGCCGCCGTCGCCGGCATCCTCGCCCTCTTCTTCACCACTGGCCTCCCCCCCGTCCTCCGCGACCTCCGCCAGTTCTCTGACGAACTCCCTCAGCGGATCCCCGACATCGCCGCCAAACTCAAAAGAGTCCCCTTCGCCGACAGATTCGGCGTGGAGACCCTCGCCCAGCGAGCCGTCGGCGCCTTCGATGCCACCGCCAGCTATCTCTTCACCTCAGTGCCCCTCTGGCTCTCCCACCTCTTCGGCATCGTCACCGCCATCTTCCTCTGCATCTACTTCATGCTCGAAGGCGAGCACGCCTACCTTTTCTTCCTCTCCATCTTCCCCACCGATCAGCGCAGCCGCCTCAACAGCACCCTCAAGCGAGCGGAGCGCAAGATCAGCAAATGGCTCGTCGGGCAGGGCGCCCTCATGCTCATTCTCGGCATATCGAGCATCATCGTCTTCGGCTTCCTCCACGTCCGCTACTTCCTTCTCCTCGGCTTCCTCATGGGCCTGCTCAACATCATCCCCATCGCCGGCGGCGTCATCACCATCACCCTGGTCGCCATCGTCGCCGCAATCGACTCCTGGACCAAGATGACCGGCGTCCTCATCTTCTATCTCATCTACGTCAACGTAGAAAACGCCATCCTGATCCCCCGCATCATGCGTTCCAGCGTGAACCTCATGGGCCTCACCGTCCTCGTCTCCCTCCTCCTGGGTACCGCCCTCGCCGGCGTCGTCGGAGCCCTCGTCTCCGTCCCCACCGCCGCCCTCATCACCGTCCTGCTCGACGAATACGCCGTCCAGAAAAACTGATAAATCTTGACCGTGCCGCTTCGCACAGCCCAGGGGTTCACCATCCCGCACCCAGCCCTATGACTATGTACGTCACCGCTTACGGACCGCCGCCCCATAAAACTTATTGAAGTTTGTCGTTTTTAAACTTCCTGAAACTACTTCCCCCTTGCTATGCTCATCCAAGTGTCCGACCTCAAGTTCGCTCAACCCGCTCGACGCAACCTGCTGGCACCTGTACTTCTCGCCTTCCTAATCCTGGGGATTGTCCTCGCCCTGCTCCTCCGCTTCACACCCCGCAGAACGCCAGACCTCACCATCCTCCGCACCACCATCTATCCCACCCACACCGTCTTCAAATCCGACTCCATCGTCGTCGCCAACCAGCACACCGATGACACCCTCTACATCATCACCACGCTCCGCATCGACGATCGCCTCCACCTTCCGCTCTTCCTAAAGGACTTCACCGCCACCCTCATCACCGGCGAAGGCGAAGAGATCACCACCAGCGCCGTTGAAAAACTCGACCTCGACAACG
Source organism: Edaphobacter sp. (assembly GCA_025462755.1). Lineage (GTDB taxonomy): Bacteria > Acidobacteriota > Terriglobia > Terriglobales > Acidobacteriaceae > Edaphobacter. The sequence goes on along the minus strand of JAOAPF010000549.1, from coordinate 763 downwards.
TCTACACCTCCTTCCCCGCCCTCAAACCCCTCGCTTCTGAACCTCTCCTTCGCGACACCATGATCGGTCCCGGCCAATCCGCCGAGGGCATGATCCTCCTCCACTTCCCCGTTACCAAAGAGGTCTGGGACCATCGCCGCAAGGCCGTCCTCAACGTAGACCTCTACCATCAGGGCGAGCAGGAGGTCCTGATCAGCCGCGCCAGTGAAGCCGTCTCTAACGCGACGCACAACCCCACAACCAGCCCCGTATCCTCGCCCACACACTAGGCCGTACCGACATATACGTTGGGCTGAAGAAATTGACAGAACCTGTCATCCTGATCGGCGTCTCTCGCAGTCTCACGGCGAGAGGCGCAGTCGAAGGACCTGCGGTTGAATCATAGCGCTCATAGCTCCCCTCTTCCGGCCTGTGCACGTAGGTCCACATCGTTCCATTGGCAGATACAAACTAAACTCATAGCCATGACCCGCCGTCGCTTTATCGCAGACTCCTGGACCGCCACAACCGCCACCCTCACCGGCGACCAGGCCATCCACCTCGCCCGCGTCCTCCGCGCCGAGCCCGGCCAGATCTACGACATAGTCTCCAACGGCTTCCTCCACCGCGCCGAGATCACCAGCGCAAGCGAGCAGAGGGTTGACTTCACGCTGCACGAAGAACTCTCCTCCGACACCGCCCTCCCCCTCCATCTCCTCCTCGCCATCTTCAAGTTCGATCACATGGAGTGGGCCATCGAGAAGGCCACCGAACTAGGCATCGC
>JAOAPF010000545.1 GCA_025462755.1 Edaphobacter sp. | reverse complement strand
AAGCCATCATCGAGCACCTCACGCAAGTCCGAGGCATCGGCCGCTGGACCGTAGAAATGTTGTTGATCTTCCGCCTCGGCCGCCCCAACGTCCTTCCCGTAGACGACTACGGCGTCCGCAAAGGCTTCGCCCTCACCTTCGGCAAGCTCAAACCCACCGACAAAGTCACCCCCATGGACCTCCCCAAACCCGACGTCATGCAGCGCCGAGCAAAAAAGTGGCAACCCTGGTGCTCCGTCGCCAGCTGGTATCTCTGGCGAGCCTGCGACCTCGCCAGACCAAAATCTGAAACCGACAAATAGAAGCTTGTTCATGGAGTGTTCATCTTGAAGACCATGCTGCTGATCTCATTGATTGCGACCTCGGTCGGCGCGCAACCGGTTCGCGCTCAATCGCCGACCGTACAAGGCGATGCTTCTAAGGCTCAATTCGACATGGGGCCATATGCTGTCCATATGCCGGAGAAGTTCTTCGTGCTTGTTCGGAAGGGCCGGGAGATTGGCGCGATTCGATTTACCAAGATAAATCTGAATGCTGACGGCGACGGAGAATCTACCTACGAGTCCTACTTCCAGGCTGATGGGTCAGGCTCCTTCATGAATTCAAATGTGATCAAGCGTTCGGGTGAAATCACTATCAAGCCCGTGCGGGGGGTTAGTCACACGCTCAGCTGGTGGCCAGGGCAGCACAAGCTCTGGGTCGGGAAATGGTGGTTCGGCTGTATGAGTCCCAGCCTCATCAACATGACTTCACACTTCTCGGATAAGGACGAAGGCTTCGAGTTTGCGCCCACTTCTGCACAAAACATCGCAGAAATCGATGCCTCAGATAGGCACCTGCGATGGTTTCGGTTTGATCCCAACGCGCGCATTACCTTGCAGGTGTCCGACCTTCCGAAGTGAAAGTCGGCTCTGTGGATGATCGAGAGCATTGACTCTTCACGTCCCTTCAACCCCTCGCTTTCGTCTAGCATCAACAACGTGATTAAGATCACGTCTTTCCTAAGCTTCGCCCGCCGCAGTGCCATCTGCGCCATCCTCCTCCTCATCACCATCCCAATCGGCCTCGCCGTGCGCCTGCTCCCCCTCGGCCTCCCATGGTTCCTCTACAAATATCTCGGCTCCACGCTCTGGGCCGTAGCCCTGTACTGGTTCCTCGGCACACTCCTCCCCAAACTCCGCCCACGCGCCGTCGCAACAATCGCCATCCTCGTCGCCACCCTGCTCGAACTCAGCCGCCTTATCCCGATCGCACCCATCGACGCCTTCCGCCTGACCTTCGCCGGCAAAATTCTCCTCGGCCGCTACTTCTCCCTAAAAAATATCGCCGCCTACATCTTCGCCATCGCCCTCGCGGCCACCGCAGACCACTTGTTACTCAAACGCGATCAGCAGAATCCTGACAATCTCGCCAATTAGCTTGCCCCTTTTGCGACCAGCTACCGCGCCTTTGAAGATCCACCCGCCGATAGTTCGGTGGCGGGCCAGGTGAAAGAGCGCAGGGGACTGCATTAATGCTTGCACCCCCGCCTGAACCCGGAGATACTCTCCGCGGGCCTCTCCTGTTGCGTTTTATGCCCGTAACAAAGGTCCGTGTTGAATATCAGAACCAGCAAGGACCTTTATGCGACTCGGCCCCATTTTTGCTTCAGGCACTCTCTGCCTTCCCCTTCTCACCGGTTGTTCTCTCCAGCAAACCGCTTCTCCTAAGCCCCAACCTGCCGTCAAACTCACCGGAAGCGTTCACGGCGGCCAGCAGCCCATCGTCGGCGCACACGTCTACCTCTTCGCCGCCAACGACACCGGCTACGGTCAGCCTTCTATCTCGCTTCTCAATGCAGCCTCCACCGGTGCCTCCGACTCTCTCGGCGCCTACGTCCTCACCGACGCCAACGGCGGCTTCACCATCACGGGCGACTACGCCTGCTCCCCATACCCATAAATCAGTGGAATTCCCCCCATCCACACACCCAACCCCTCCAACCGCGATACCCTCTAACTGAACAGTTATGGCAAAATCTCGCGCTGCAGCAAAATCCAAGCCGCAAGCCGCCGCCGAAGCCCTGCGCTTCGTCTGCATCCACGGCCACTTCTACCAGCCCCCGCGAGAAAACCCGTGGCTCGAAACCGTCGAGGTCCAGGACTCCGCCGCTCCCTACCACGACTGGAACGACCGCATCACCGCCGAGTGTTACGCCCCCAACGGAGCCTCCCGCATCACCAACAAGCAGGACGAAATCATCCGCATCATGAACAACTATGCGCGGATCAGCTACAACTTCGGCCCCACCCTCCTCAGTTGGCTCCACGACAAAGCCCCCCGCACCTACCGCATGATCCTCGACGCCGACAAAGTCAGCGCCCAGCGTTACAGCGGACACGGCTCCGCCATGGCCCAGGTCTACAACCACCTCATCATGCCTCTCGCCAACAAACGCGACGCCCTCACCCAGATCCGCTGGGGCATCGCCGACTTCGAATTCCGCTACGGCCGCAAACCCGAAGGCATGTGGCTCTCCGAAACCGCCGTCAACCGCAGCGTGCTCGACCTCATGGCCCAGGAGGGCATCAAGTTCACCGTCCTCGCTCCCGTCCAGTCTGCCCGCGTCCGCAAGATCCCCGCAGCCTCGTCGAACATCGCAGCAGACGCCTCTCCGTCATCACCCGCAGACGCCTCTCCGTCATCACCCGCAGACTCTTCTTTGTTGTCATCCCGCAGCGCAGCGGAGGGATCTGCTTCTCCTCCATCCGCTCAACCCGCCGCCACCCGCATCGAGACCCCCTGGGTCGAAACCCCCGACGCCACCGTCGATCCCACCCACCCCTACCTCGTCCGTCTCGACGAAGGCCGCACCATCAACGTCTTCTTCTACGACGGCCCCGCCTCCCGCGCCATCGCCTTCGAAGGCCTCCTCAACAGCGGCGAAGACTTCGCCAAACGCCTCCTCGATGGCTTCCATCCTGTCTCTCCCGGCGGCCCCGAAGCCGCCCAGATCTCCCACGTCGCCACCGACGGCGAAAGTTACGGGCACCATCACAAGCACGGCGAAATGGCCCTCTCCTACGCCATGCACACCATCGAAAACGGACAACAGGCCAACCTGACCAACTACGGCGAGTTCCTCGCAAAATTCCCTCCCCGCTGGGAGGCCGAAGTCGCCGAAGACACCTCCTGGTCCTGCGCCCACGGCATCGAACGCTGGCGCTCCAACTGCGGCTGCAAC
>JAOAPF010000491.1 GCA_025462755.1 Edaphobacter sp. | reverse complement strand
AGTATTGCTCTAATGATGTTGGTCGCACTGCTGGCTTCAGCCCAACCGGCAATACGGGCGGCCGGGGCGGATCCGACCCATGCGTTGCGAACGAACTAAGCAGATGCGACCCCGGGGCCAATCAATGCCTAACCGCGTTAGTGCAGGTGAATTGCCAGTGGAAGAGCTGGCACAGTCTTTGGTGTCGATACGGCAGGCGTGACGCTCGAGTCGATGATCTTTACAGTCTGCGCGGCGGACGTCTCAAGGATGTCCATCTCCTTCGCCGTACCAGGGTCACAATCCTCCGGCCCAGCGTCCCAGTCCGAAACTGTTGTGGCAGTCGATATCGTCACCGGCGTACACCATTTGTTGTTCTTCGTATCGCCAAAGCGGTATGTCGTGCCTGCTGGAACTGAGACGGAAAGTGTCTGCGCCTGCTTCTCGGCAGGAATGACCGTAAACCACGTGCCTGTTTGAGCCGATTGCTGGACCGGCGCCGGGCTCACAGGTGCAGGCGCGGCCGACGGAGAAACGACAGGAGGAGGCGCTACCACTACCCCAGTCGAAGCCGTCCCCACGATCTGGGGCGCAGCGCCAAGGCCGGCCGCAGGGCTTCCGGATTGCAGCGCCGTGTTGAAACCGTCGAGCTGGGCAACGTTGAAGGTCGCGCGGCTGCCTTTAGGTTCGCCGACGAAGAGCGGATCCGCGCACTTCTCGGTGGCGAGGCAGGTAAAACTCTTCACTCCGAAGATCACGTTGGACGTTCGCGTGAAGACTCCCATCTTCTTGCAGTCCACCTGCTGAGGCCCGCCAGGGTTGGTGTTGTCTTGGCAGTAAATCCCTGAGGGACCGCCGACGTCGCCGCCCAGGTTGTAGGTCGCAGGGTTGTCGTAACCCAGAATCACGTTTTTCTGAAAGGTAGTTTTTGCGTTGAGGCAACCACCTGGCGTTGAGCATCCCAGGGTGAAGAGACCAGGTCCGTAGCTGACGATGGTGTTGTTGCTGAAGTCGACGGTCTGCCCGTCGCGATAGTTCCAGCTCAGTGTGCTGCCGGCGCGGCAGAAGTCTCCAAGGTTGGCGTTGTAGCCCGCCGCGTTACCTGCAAGCGGAGCGGACATGCGAAGGCAGTTGCCGATGAAGGTGTTGCCGGTGATCCTTGCCGAGGCAAAGTTGTAACCCCACTTCAACTGCCCGCCGCCGTTGCCGTAAAAGGTGGAGTTTGTGACAGCCAGAGTTGAGGATCCATTATCGATGTGGCCAGGATCGATTCCATCCTGCACGTTGTAGCGGCTGACCGAGTGATCGAAGTTGATATTTAACGTAGTGCCAGAAGGGGCGCCCATGCCGTCGCCGTAGCCTCCGTTGCTCTGGCCATAGCAGGTAGCAGCGCCGGTTCCAGGGTAAGCCTGATTGCATCCGCTGTACTCAATCATCGAGTTCAGGAAGTTCCAATTTGGGTTGTTGATGCTCGGATCACCGTTACCGTCGTCAAAATCGATCCCGGCCATGCCGTTATAGCTCACACGGACTCGCTGATAGGTGACCGTCCCGCCGATGGGGCCGATGACTCCGCGATTTGCGAATCCATGCACCCACATATCCTGAAAGAGAACATCGTGAAGCCCGGTAAAGGTGGCGATGCCGTCAATGGCATAGTCATCCGCCGGGAAATTCCCATTCTGACTACAGGAAGACGGAAGCGCCGGCTGGCCATGTTGGATGCACTGCGAGTGACGGGTCAGTCCGAGACCCTTGAAGTCAATAAAGGATGCTGTGTTCAGGTCGAGGACGTGATAGAGGCCAAACCCTCCATAGATCTCGGTGATTTTAGTTACTTCCGGACCAATCCCGGAGCTGTCAGGACATCCGGAGATGCAATTTTCGCCTTCGATCACCGTGTGCTGGGTGGCAGTTCCTGCTGGCGGTGCCGGGATGTAGCAGGTCTGGTTGTTGTCTTTTGCGTTATTGCACCAGACGTCGTGATTGGTCGCGCCCTGGTCATGCCCTATGCGCCATGGGCCGTCGCGAATGATCACCGTATCCCCACCAGCAATAACCCAAGAGCGGGGGTTTCCGTCTTGAGCGTCGTAGAGCCACCGAACATCTCCAAAGGCACAGTGCTGCTTGGTGCCTTTACCGGGGTAGGCAACATCAGACTGGCCGTCACACTGCCCAGCGGTGTGGCCGGCAGAGTACCGTGTGCCTCCATCTTTGCGGACGTACCAGGTGTTGCACCAGCCGAGCTGGGACAGCGAGAGCGAAATCATCAACGACCATGCGATTCGTTTCATTATGGAACTTCTCCCCTATCAGAATATCGTTCGACGCTTCTAATGCACGCTGCTCATTCAGATCGGACTCCGGACCACGAAGGGCGTGGAGGTGTGGCGCCGCCCGACGTTGCGAACAAACCTGGTGACGTACTAGCAGACGAAATTATCCGCAATAAGCCGAGAATCAAGCCCCTTGTTGATCAGTCAAAGGATGGGCGCCGCCTGTTCGTGAACCCAATCCGATATCAGACGCAGTTGTGAAAAGACCCCGCTCCGATCGCGGATCAAGCCCCGCAGCCGAAGGCAACGCAGCAAACTGACCCCGACTAAGGCCGGATTGCGCCTGAGAACGGGCCCGTCGGGAAAGCTCCCGACCTGCATACCGACGCGCCACCAAAGCATGAGGACGCTGCCACGCCCGGGGGATCCAACCCGTTCCAAGATATCTTCCTCGCTCGAGCGCGCCTCCCTGTTGACATCCTAACAATGGAGGAGCAAGGATCTGTAGATAGACAGCAGGTATAAGTCATGGAGACAGCAAATCGGATGTTCTGCAAGGGACGCTGGACCTGATGGTGCTCAAGACACTTGAGGCCTTGGGCCCACTGCACGGCTATGGCATTGCCCGGCGAATCGAACAGGTAAGCGACAACCACCTGAGTCTAAACCAGGGGACGATCTATCCCGCCTTGCTGCGCCTGCAACGGCGTGGATGGATCCGGGCCGAGTGGGGCACGTCCGACTCGAAGCGCCGCGCAAAGTTCTACGGCTTGACCCGGCTGGGTCGAAAACAGATGGAGAAGGAAACGGAAAACTGGGAGCGCATTGCCGGAACCATGGCGCGCTTTCTCGCCCCCGTCAAATTTAGGAGGCCAAGATGGACCTGTTACGAATTCTGTTGAGCAGATGCATAGGGTTTTTTCGCGGAAATCAGCTCGATGAGGGTCTCGACCAAGAGTTGCGTTCGCATATTGATCTGGCCATCGAAGAAACCCTGGCCCGGGGAATATCAAAGGAAGAAGGACGCACAGCGGCGTTGCGCCAGTTCGGCGGAGTTACGCAGACGAAAGAAGACGTTCGCATGCAGCGCGGGTTGCCATCTCTGGAGGTAATGGTACAGGACATCCGATATCCAGTGAGGCAGTTGCGCAAATCGCCCGGCTTCACGCTAACCGTTGTGATCACGCTGGCGCTGGTATCGGCGCTAACACGGGCAATTTTCACGCTGGTGCAAGGCATTCTGCTGCGATCACTGCAGGTGAATGATCCTTCGCGCCTCTATCGCATCGGGGACAAGAACGATTGTTGTAACTACGACGGATTCGCGAACGATAACGGTGATTTCGATCTCTTCTCCTACAACCTCTATCTCCATCTCAAACAGGTAACCCCGGAGTTCGAGCAGTTGGCGGCAGTTGAGGCCGGCGGCAACGGCTTCAGCGTGCGCAGCGGTAGCACTCAGGCTAAACCATGCGCAGTGAGTATGTTTCAGGCAACTACTTCGCCACGCTTCGGCAGACCCGTCCTCACTTATCGGCCGGACCGTCTCTCACTACCACATCGTTGATAAACTCGGCAGCGGCGGTATGGGCGTCGTCTATAAAGCGGAGGACACTACGCTCCGCCGCTTCGTCGCGTTGAAGTTCCTTTCCGACGGGTCGCCTCCGACCTGCAAGCACTGAACCGCTTCGACCGTGAAGCCCGTGCTGCATCCGCGCTGATCACGCCAACATCTGCACGATTTATGAAGTCGGAATTCATGAAGGCCAATCCTTTATTGCTATGGAGTACCTGGACGGAGCGATGCTAAAATCTCTGATCGCGGGACGACCACTCGATACTGAAACGGCGCTGTCTCTCGCAGTAGAATCTCCGATGCTCTGGACGCAGCTCAGGGCGCAGGCATCTTTCACCGGGACATCAAGCCTGCCAACATCTTCGTAACGGAACGAGGCCACGCCAAAGTTCTCGACTTCAGTCTCGCTAAGCTTGCCCCCGCGCTGAAGGCACCCAATGGTGCGGAGACTACGGCAAGCAAAGATGCGCCGCTCGACGATCTAACAAGTCCCGGCAGTATCCTCGGAACGCTCGCTTACATGTCCCCGGAACAGGCACTAGCCAGGGAGTTGGATGGACGGAGCGATTTATTTTGCTTCGGAGCGGTTCTCTATGATGGCCACTGGACAGTTGCTATTTCGAGGAAACAGCCCTGCAGAGATCTTCGACGCCATACTCAATCGCGCTCCCGCGTCCGCGGTCCGATTGAATTCCGATTTGCCCGCGGAGTTGGAGAGAATCATCAACAAGGCGCTTGAGAAGGATCGGGCTCTGCGTTATCAGAGCGCGGCGGAGAAGCGGGCGGACCTGCAGCGGCCGAAGGGGGAAATGGACACCGACCGCATCGCAACAGCAGGCTCGAGCGCTGTGGGCGCTGCGGAACCGGAATCGCTTTCCGGTTTTCGGCTGGGCTCGCGGGCTGGTGTCGGCCTCGAAGCCTCTCGCTGCGGTGACGACTCTGGCGCTGATTGCCTTGGTAGCCGGGGGCCTGTATCTGCGATCGAGGCTGGCTCACTCGGCGAAGGCGGTACCGCTTACCCATAAAGACAGTGTGCTGTTGGCGGCACTTTGTCAACAAGACTGACGATCCGGTTTTTGACGATGCCCTAAGCAGGCTCTGACGATCCAACTGAGTCAATCGCCTTTCCTGAACATTGTTTCCGATCGCAAGATCGAGGAAACGCTACGGTTGATGTGCCAGCCGGCGACACAAGACATCACGCCGGAAGTTGTACGGGAAGTTTGCATTGAGTCTCTCGTATTTCAATCTGGAATCACGCGGATTTGGCAGCGGAGAATGCGACCAAGGCGTATGAGCTGCGGGACCGCGTTAGCGAGCGCGAGAGATACCAAATCTCGACGACTTACTATCAACGCCGTCATGGGAGAGTGGGAGAAGGCGATTGAAGAGTACCAATTGTGGTCGAAAAGCTACCCGCGGGATAGCACACCGCATTTGACCTCGGTGTCATCTACCAACAGCTAGGGAAAAATACGATAAAGCAGTGATCGAGACGAAAGAATCGCTGCGGCTCGCGCCGACGACGACGGGATGCGGCGAACCTTGCTTTTGAGTACATTGCGCTGGACAAGTTGGACGATGCGGAGAACATGTTGCGAGAGGCCCATGCGAAGGGTTTTGACGGGCTCGACATTCGTGGGAATTCATATCTCTTGGCCTTCCGGCCAGGTGACAGTAAGGGGATGGAACGACAGCTTGCCTGGGCGGCCGGGCGAGCCGGAGACGAAGATGCAATGCTGTCCGGCCAGACAGACACGGAAGCTTATTACGGGCGGCTCGTGCGGGCGCGGGATTATTCGCGCCGGGCGTCGGAGTCTGCAGTGTGCGCGGGTCGAAGGAAACGGCGGCGCTTTCGCAGGCGAACGCCGGGTTCCGGCGAAGCCGAGTTCTATAACACAGCCGCAGCGAGGCAAAGCGTAGATGCTGCAGTATCACTGCAGCCGGGGCGCGGGACGCGACGTCAAGTTGCTGGCAGCGCGAAACCTGGCACGCGCGGGGGAAACGGCCAAAGCGAATAGGCTTATCGAGCAACTGGAGAGAACCGCCTCCACGGATACAATGCGGAAGCTCTACTGCCTGCCAACCATTCATGGTGCGATCGAAACCAGTAAGAACAATCGCTCGCAGGGAATCCGGGATCTGGAAGCAGCGGTGCCGTATGAACTGGGCGGAACCCTAGCGTTTCAATACCTCTACCCTCTGTGGGTCAGGAGCTGGCGCATCTGGCGGCACATAACGGGGTAGCCGCCGCGGAATTTCAGAAGATGATCAATCATCCGGGTATTGTCCTGAATCAGTCGTTCGGGTCTCTGGCACATCTTGGGTTGGGCAGGGTGTATGCCCTATTGGGAGAGAATGTTAAAGCGCTTGCCGCATATCAGAATTTCCTTACATTCTGGAAAGACGCTGACCCGACAATCCATCCCCATCCTCATTGCTGCTAAGTCGGAGTACGCGAAGCTTCAATAACCTCAAGTCTCGTAACCAAACTCGGCTAAATGAAAGCTCAAGTCGGCAAAATCCCAAATACCGCTGGATAAGTGGGGAATGATCTATGCTGGCTACCAACGTTCGCGCAGTCTCGTCGCGCCAATCGGGAGACCCGCCCCTGTACTTTCCGAAACACCCGGTTCTAAATCTCATATACGAGGTCCGCCGATGCGTCTATTGCTATGCTTGTCTGGACAACTCGCACGTTTATGGGTGTGCCAGGATTGGCTCTTCATGGCGCGCATAGCGGTAGGCGGTTGGCAATATCGACCTTTGCGCTACGAGTAGCGAACAGCACCAGCGATACCAGCATCAACGCATTGACGTTGGGTTTCGCGTGCAGGCACCGCGCGGGCCTGGGGTTCTCTTTGAGAGGGTTGTGTAAACGAGGAATTGATTTCAATGCGGCAAGATGCTTCCGCTGCCAAACTACTCTGCTGGTTTTTGCGGCCATTGCAGGGTGTGTGATTCGGAAGTTACTCGGCTTCGAAGAAGGGATCGTCTCTCTTTTTACATCCGCAGGATTCGCGTATTGTCAGGGTTACGGGGAGGACTGTCCTGACGCTGGATGCCTTGAATTCGCCTTTGATTCTCTGCAGGAGCAGCCGAGCCGCCATGCTTCCGAGTTCCGTGGCCGGTTGACGGATGGCCGTAACCGGCGGGGTTATCAGGGTATAGAAGGCGACATCGTCGAAGCCCACGAGCGCAACATCTTTGCCCATTTCAATGTTCAACTCCTGGAGTGTTTCGATCACCCAGATTGTTGAGGCGTTGTTGGCTGTGAACAAGGCGTCAGGACGATTGCGTGATCCGAATAGTTCCGACAAGGCGGATTTCACAGACGAGTGACTCGACAGCCGCAGTTCTTTTGGGCATGACAGCTTCGCGCGCCGCATCGACTCTTTGTATCCAGCGATGCGCTCTTTGATGGTCAGCAGATGGGAGTTCGCCGCGATACACGTGATCTTTTGGTAGCCGTGTTGGATAAGGTGCTCTACGGCCAGTCGCGCCCCTCTTCTGTTTTCGACACCGACCGAATCGGTCGTAGCTATTTCTATTGGCCGGTCGATGGTAACGATGGGCGTGGTTCCCGAAGCCAGCGTTTTGAGATAGCTGTTCCGGCTGTCGGCCGGAACAAGGAGGATGCCGTCGACAGGATGATGAGTCATCATCTCCACTTGTGCAGCTTCGATCGTTGGATCCTCGTCGGATGCGGCTAACCACACGAGATAGCCGCTTTCGCGTGCGGTTTCCTGAACGGCGTGACTAACGACGGAAAAGAAGGTATCCGCGATATCGGGAACAATAAGGCCGATGGACCGCGAGAGCTGCCCAGTGAGCATGCGAGCGGCGTGATTGGGCCGGTAACCGAGCCGACGGATGGCCGCTCGAACGTTCTGCGCTGTCTCCTCTGCGACGTAGGGATGGCCGTTGATCGTGCGGGAGACCGTCATGGGTCCTACTCCGGCTGCCCGTGCCACATCTTCAAGTGTTGCCCGTTTCGTAGGAGAGGACTTGCGTGCCATTCTTTTCCTTTATGAGAGACCTATCATACCGGGTTCTTAATTGGTCGATCCACGTTAGCGGTAAATTTACCAGTTTTAGGTTGACAACAGGGCAACGGAGTGTGTAAACAGTTGAGCGTTGTGATAACGCAATCATAAAACAAACTGTACGTATTCCTTGGAGGCTTAAGTGAGAGACCATAGGTTCAATATCCGCACCCTATTGATGGTCATGGTTTGTCTGTTAGTCACCGCTACCTCAATCCTCGCCCAATCTGATACTTCTTCCATCAGCGGAACCGTCACCGATACATCCGGAGCGCTTGTTCCGGGCGCGCAGATCACGATTCACAACAATGCGACTCTCGCCGACCGGACGATCACGAGCGATGAGAACGGTGCCTTTACCCTGACGAACCTCGCGCCCGGCGACTACAGTGTTCGCGTCACAAAGACTGGCTTTCAAAACACGACACTCAACGATGTGCACCTGGATCCCAGCATCGGACGGAAAATCGATATCGCAATGAAGGTTGGCGACACCTCCGTCACGATTACCGTCGAGGCGGGCGTCAACAATGTTCAGACCGAGAGCGGAGCGGTCGGCCAGCTCATCACGCAGGAGCAGGTAAAGAGCATTCAGCTCAACGGCCGTAATCCTTTGTACCTTTCACAGATGGAGCCGGGGGTCGTACGCACGCAGCCGATGGCGTCCTTTGCTTTCGCACTTGATAATGGCATCAACGTCAACGGCGCGCGCACGCAGGAGAGCGTGCTTACCTATGATGGCGCGCCGATGGTGCGCACACGATCGAACGGCTCAAGCGTGGGCGTCGCCGATGTGGATTCCACCTCGCAGGTGCAAGTGCTGACCACCAGCTATCCAGCTGAGTACGGCCGCACCTCAGGCGGCCAGATCCGCATGATCCCCAAGAGCGGCACGAGCAATTTCCACGGGAGCGTCTTTGAGTACTTTCGCAACACTGCCCTCAATGCCAACACCTGGGCACGCAATAATACGGGCCTCAAACGGCAGGGTTTCCACTACAACCAATACGGATGGAATTTGAATGGTCCCATCTACATTCCCGGTCACTTCAATCAAGACCGCAAAAAGCTCTTCTTCCTCGGCGGACAGGAGTGGACACGCTACAACCACGACGATCTATCACAACAGAAGGTTCCGACGGCACTGATGCGTACCGGCAACTTCAGCGAGCTGCTCAGCCCCAACATCTTCTACAACTCACCGGTGCAGATCGTGAACCCGACCACGGGTGTTCCTTACCCCAACAACGTCATTCCGCAAAGCCAGTTAAGCCCCAACGGCATTGGCCTTCTCAAGGCCTACCCAGCGGCCAACACAGTCAACAATCCAAACAACTGGATTGACTCAGCGCCTTATACCGAGTTCCAGCGAAAAGACAGCGTCGTCGTTGACTTCGTTCCGACCGATGCACATCACTTCCGTTTCAGCCTTCTGAACTATAACTACAACGACTACGAGCCGCACTTTGGCAACTTCAATACGAATCCGCGCATCTTCAATCGTCCTAACCAGATTGGTGTCTTCCGCTACACATGGATGATCAGCCCCACCATGGTTAACGACGCCTTTGTCTCCGGTGCGGCGGACCACGTCGACATCAACATCGACACTTCGTCGGGCCTTTACGACCGTACCAAATACGGTATCAACTACCCATATCTTTACGGAGCCGCTACGAAGGTGATTCCAAACAAGATTCCGACCAATCAGCTTGCAAACTTCGGTACGCTTGACGGCGGTCCGTACCCGTCGCGCTCCGGCGGCATCGTCTATGACGTCGGCGACACCATCACCAAGGTTTGGAGATCTCACACTTTCAAGTTCGGTGGCCTGTGGGAGTACGCTGGGGAAAACAACTACGACCAGATCAGCGTCGACAACACACGCCCCGGCACGACCAACAACCAGAACGGGCTCTTTGTCTTTACCGATGCTCGTGGCGGCAGCTCGGCATCGCCGGTTCCCACGACAAAGGCCGCTGTCGCCAACGCCGCCCTCGGTCTCTTCGACACCTATGGCGAGATCGGCACGCGCTCCTACACCCTCTTCCGTGGCAATATGTTCGAGGGCTTTGGCCAGGATCAGTGGCGCGTCTCGCCGAAGCTCGTGCTGGAGTATGGCCTGCGCTACAGCGTCATGATGCCTTATCACGCGCTGTGGGGTAACCAGGCCTTCTTCAGCGAGAAGGACTACAACCCGGCGCTTGCTCCCACTGTCAATCCCTCCACCGGATTCATCACTGGTGGCGATCCGCTGAACGGCGTCGTCATCCCTGGCAGCGGCTTCCCGAGCTCAGCCCAGGGACACGTTCCGGACAGTATTCTTAACGGCGGCTATCAGCGCCTCTTCCGCGGCTATAACAGTGGGTATTCTCCAACCGTCTACAGCAACATTCAGCCGCGGTTCGGCTTCGCGTACTCGGTAACACCCGGCACGGTCGTACGCGCTGGAGCTGGCCGCTACATGCAACGCCTCGGCATCAGCGACACGGTGCACGTCGGCGGCAACGCTCCTTTCCAACCAGCATCCAACGTTTCCCGCGGCAGCGTCGACAACCCCGGGGGCATCGGCATCAACTCCACACCGCTCGCCTTCACCTCCCATGCCTACACGTATCCGAGTCCCGAGGCGTGGGGATGGAATGTGACAGTGGAACAGGAGTTCGATAAAGTCGGCGTCTTTACCGTCAGCTACGTGGGCCGTCGCGGCTACCATCTCGAGCAACTCGCAAATGTCAACCAGCTTCAGCCAGGAACCGTCCAAGCGAATCCAGGGGTCAATCCGGATGCGCTTCGTCCGTATCGGGGCTACTCGACGATTATCGAAGCCCAGAACACAGGCGGGGCGTTCTACCACTCCATGCAGGCCAACCTGAAGCGGCGTATGTCCAAAGGCTTCCTCTTCGGCGTGGCCTACACGTGGGCCCACAGCCTGGACTATGGATCGTCAAATGGCACGAACATCGTGAACGCGTATAACAACCGCATTATGTTCGGACCCAGCGACTTCGACACACGGCACGTGCTGGTGGCGAACTATGTGTGGGATATTCCTTACGGCACACATGCACCCAACGCATTTGTGCGCACGACGTTGGGGAACTGGCAGTTCTCCGGAACGCTCCAGGGACAGTCGGGCCGTCCGCAGACAGTCTCGCAAAACAATGACCGTGCCGGTGTTGGTCCGGGCTCGGGCAACCAGTTCTGGGTCGCCACTCGTCAGCCAATTCTGTACCACCAATTTGCCGGTGGCAAGAACACGAACCAGTGGTTCGAGCCGGGTGCTTTCTCTGCAGCCCCGATCGGCACTTTCGCTCCGCGCGGGACGCGAGGCCTGATCTATGGCCCTGGCTTCCAGAGCTTTAGCGCCGCGCTCCAGAAGGGCTTCCAAATCATTCCAAACCATGAAAACCATCAGCTTATCTTTAGAGCTGAGGCCTTCAACTTCGCCAACCACCCCAACTGGGACAACCCGGACGTGGGGCCGACCAGCGGTACTTTCGGACGGATCAACGGAAAGGGCAATACCTACGCCTCGGAACGGCAATTCCAATTCAGCCTGCGCTACGTCTTCTAACGCTCGGCAATATCAGCAACCCGTCGGGAGAAGTCAGCTTGAATTTGTTAGTCACCTTTAACAGGACACTGCACAGCCCTCGCCGTGCAGTGTTTTTTTCCCCTCTTCAAACTAGAGACACGTATCAGCCTCAACCCCTCGCCGAGGAACGGACCCGAATATGCCTGAAATAACGCCCTCTTTGTCACCCTCCCCCCTGCGCTCCTTCGGAATTGGGATTATTCGCAAGGCAGTTCGGCTAGGCTTCCTTCTGTCCGCCGCTACCGTCTCCCAGCTTCAGTTAGCCGCGTACGGTCAGACCATGAAGGCCCCGGACATCACCCAGGCTCCCACTCTATATGTCGTTCCATATGCGCATCTGGATACTCAGTGGCGGTGGGAGTTTCCGCAGACAATCAGCGAGTATCTGCTGAAGACCATGCGGGTGAACTTCGACTACATCGATCGATACCCGCACTATGTTTTCAATTGGACCGGCGCGAATCGATACCGGCTGATGAAAGAGTATTTCCCTGCGGATTACGCGCGAATGCAAAAGTATGTTGCAGGGGGCCGCTGGTACCCCGCGGGCTCATCCGTGGAGGAAGGGGATGTCAATCTTCCCAGCGCGGAGGGCATCTTTCGTCAGATCCTTTATGGTAATGAGTATTTTCGCAAGGACTTCGGAAAAGCCAGCGCGGAGTATATGCTGCCTGACTGTTTTGGCTTTCCTGCTTCTCTTCCCAGCATCCTCGCGCACTCCGGCGTGAAGGGGTTTTCCACTCAGAAATTGAATGCGCAATGGCAACCCGCGCCGAAGATAGGAGGGCCTGGGTCACCGGAACAAACACCCGAAGGTATTCC
The DNA here is from genome assembly GCA_025462755.1 of Edaphobacter sp. Lineage (GTDB taxonomy): Bacteria > Acidobacteriota > Terriglobia > Terriglobales > Acidobacteriaceae > Edaphobacter. The sequence goes on along the minus strand of JAOAPF010000491.1, from coordinate 1,333 downwards.
CTTCAACGTGGGGATGTGGTTCGGTCCCGACGGGAAAGGCGTGATCGCAGCACTGAATCCCGGTGGCTATGGGAGCAATGTCTACACCGACATCAGCAAGGAGCCGACGGAGCCGGCGGCAGCAGCCGGGCCGCAGCTAACCGGCGAGGAAAGGGCACGGCTCACCCCGCAACAAGCCGCCGCAACTGCACGCCAAAGATCGCTCGAACAGGACTGGGTCAAGCGTATTGACATCAATGGAAAAGCAACGGGCGTCTTTGCCGACTACCACTATGTTGGTACCGGCGATATCGGAGGAGCGACACAAGAATCGACGGTAAAGCTGCTCGAGGCGATTGTTACCAAGAGCGAGACCGTGCTCCCCTCGCCGCCAAAGGGTCCTTTCGCGATGGGTGAGGCGCCGGCAACTCAGCCCAATGGCTCGATGGTCAGAGTCGGCGACGGTCCGGTGCATGTCGTGGAATCCGCTGCCGATCAGATCTTCAACGACATAACGCCAGCGATGTCCTCGCGTTTGCCGCAATACAAGGGTGACCTCGAACTCATCAATCATTCAGCAGGCTCTCTGACTTCGCAGGCGTATCACAAGCGCTGGGTCATCAAGAACGAGCTGCTGGGGGATGCCGCCGAAAAGACGTCGATCGCAGCCGCGTGGATGGGCGGCCGGACGTATCCACAACAACGCCTCAATGATGCCTGGATGCTCGAGCTTGCGGGACATTTTCACGATACCGGAGCCGGAACCGCGACTCCACGGTCGTATGAGTTTGCATGGAACGACGATGCCATCGTAGGGAAGCAGTTCGCGGGCATCTTGACTGATGCTACGGAAGCGGTTGCCTCGGGACTCGACACGGAGGTCGGCGGAATACCGATCGTTATCTTTAACGCCTTGAATATCCCGCGCGAAGACCTTGTGGAAGCGACCGTGGCCTTCCCCGGAGGCATACCAAAGTTTGTCCGGGTGAATGATGCGGAAGGGAAGGAAGTACCTTCGCAAATTGAAGACGGCAAGATTCTTTTTCTGGCCAGCACACCCTCTGTCGGCTATGCCGTTTACAGCGTTTCACCTGCACAGACTTCGAACACGCATTCAGCACTCAAGGTGACGGAGTCTTCTCTTGAGAATGCCCGCTACCGGATCAAGTTGAATCCAGGCGGTGATGTCTCGAGCATCTACGACAAGTCTCTGAATAAGGAGTTGCTCTCAGCTCCAGTCCGACTGGCTATCTCCAATGACAGCCCCAAGGTGTATCCGGCGTGGAACATGGACTTCGATCAGGAACAGGCAGAACCGCGTGCCTATGTTAGCGGCCCAGCCCACATTCGGATT
>JAOAPF010000503.1 GCA_025462755.1 Edaphobacter sp. | reverse complement strand
GGGCCTTCCGTTGGTCGGCATAGAAGATTGCTTGCGACCAACGGGAGCACCACGCGAAGCCCAGGACGCGTCACGAAGTGACCGCCGCCCGCGTAGGGCGATTCGTACTAATGGGCTCCGGCTGGGGCTTTGCCGGGCTTCACTTTCTTGAGAAGCCAGACGACGCCGACGCAGACGAAGCAGAGGAGGGAGAGCCAGCGGAAGACGTCGACGAAGGCCCAGAGGGAGGCCTGGCGCTGAAGCTCCTGGTACAGACGGCTCTGCGCGGCGGGGAGGGAGTTGGCTTTGCCGAAGTACGGGGCCAGCATATCGCGGAGGTTCTGGATGGAGTTCTGAAAGATCTGGCCGGAGCGTGGGACGGAGTTGATGATCTCGTTCTGGTGGACGGCGCTGCGGCGGGTGAGGAGCGTGGAGGCGATAGAAATGCCAATGCTGCCGCCGACGTTGCGCATGAGGTTGAAGAGGCCGCTGGCGTTGCCGATCTGCTCGGGGCGGAGGGTGCCGTAGGCAGCGGTGCTGATGGGCACAAAGACGAAGCTGAGACCGAATCCGGTGATGAGGATGGGAAGGAGGAGTGTGGTCGGAGAGAGATCGAGGGTGACGTTGCCGAAGTAGAGGGTGGTTAGGCCAAAGGTGGTGAAGCCGAAGGTGAGGAGCCAGCGGGGGTCGACCTTGTTGGAGAGGTAGCCAATGATGGGCATGCCGCAGATGGCTCCTATGCCGCGTGGAGCGACGACGAGGCCGGCGGTGAAGGCGGTGTAGCCGAGCAGCTCCTGATAGAAGAGAGGGAGGACGGTGACGGTGGAGTAGATGCCGATGCCGAACATGAAGATGAGGATGCAGCCGATGAGGAAGTTGCGGTCTTTGAGGACCTTGAGATCGACGATGGTGTTTTTGTCGCGCCAGCAGTGCCAGCAGAAGTAGAGGAAGGAGACGATGAGGAAGAAGGTGGCCCAGCGGATCCAGGTGGCTCCGAACCAGTCGTCTTCCTGGCCCTTGTCGAGGATGACTTGCAGGCAGCCGGTCCAGATGACCAGGGCGGCGAAGCCGTAGCGGTCGAGCGGGGGGACTTTGGCTTTGCTGATGTAGGGGGGATCGAAGATGAAGCGGTTGATCATGAAGAGGGCGAGGATGCCGATGGGGATGTTGATGTAGAAGGCATAGCGCCAGGAGTAGGTGTCGGTGAGCCAGCCGCCGAGGGTGGGGCCGAGGACGGGGGCGACGACGACTCCGAAGGCGAAGACGGCCATGGCGGCTCCGCGTTTTTTTGGCGGGAACGACTCGAGGAGAATGGCTTGCGAGAGAGGCTGGAGGGCTCCGCCACCGGCTCCTTGGATGACGCGGGCGAGGAGCATGATGACCAGGGTAGGGGCGGCTCCGCAGGCGAAGCTGGCGGCGGTGAAGATGGCTACGCAGGACATGAGGAAGCGCTTGCGGCCGAAGCGGAGGGAGAACCAATTGCTGGCGGGGAGAACGATGGCGTTGGCGACGAGGTAGCTGGTGAGGACCCAGGTGGCTTCGTCGGTGGAGGCGGAGAGGGAGCCGGCGATGTAGGGGAGGGCGACGGAGGCGATGGCGGTGTCGAGCACCTCCATGAAGGTGGCGAGCATGACGGAGGCGGCGATCAGCCAGGGGTTGATGCCGTGAGAGGCTTCAGCGGATTGATCTGGCGGTGCAACTGCGGCGGCTGATGCCATGGCTTGGAGTCGTTCTTTCTTGTGGGAGTGATTGTCTCCTATGTAGAGCTAAAAAAGGGAGGAGAGGATGCCTTTTTCAGCCGGGGTTCGAACTCGCGCGACAAAAAGGCGGCAGTCCCGTTTTGCCCACGGGACTGCCGCCTGGTTGGTGGTTGGGTTGTTAGTTAGTTGATTGGCCGAGAACGAGTGGCAGCGCTTAGTAGCCGCTGCGGCCGTTCAGGGCCGCCGTTTGGGAGACCGTGTGAGCGGATCCGACCCTGCGGGCGGAGGGGGGGTGGCGGAGGGCGGGGATCTGGGTCGCTTCGATGCTCTTGGGAAGCTCGGTGGATTGGGCTACGGAGCCGTCGGGGCTCAGAGTATCGGTAGCGGTTTGGGGCCTGGAGGTGCGGGTGGAGGCGTCGGCTGAGTTGCAGCCGGCGAGGAGACCGGCGAGAAGACCGGCGAGGCCCAAAGAAGCTATTTTAAAGAGGTTTCGTTTGGTACGTGAGGCTGGCAGAAAGGACATGAGCTAGGGCTCCAGGTGGTGCATGAGTAGTGCATGAATTGAGGCAAGCGTACTGGGGGGGATCAGGGGCGACAATGACACCTTCGGGGGAGGTGGAATTGCGGTGGAAAAGGGGGATTTGGAGGGTGGTTTGCTGTGGCGGCAGCTGAAAATAAATGGTTTGCGAGCCGGTGGGTCATAGGGTCACCATAGGGGCTTTATCGGCCGTTATCTTGAGCTGGATTAGGAGTTAGGACTATTTCCGTTATTTTGGAATCTCGGCGAATCGCTTTAGGGATAAGGTGCATCAGAATAGTTGACAGTAAGTCACTCAAGGTGAGATTCTTGAGCGCGGCTAACAAAAAACTGAGGGGCAGTGCGCCCGGAATGGGGTACCAGGGATGGCAAAGATTATAGGAATTGACTTGGGAACGACGAACTCGTGCGTTGCCGTGATGGAAGGCGGCGAGGCGAAGGTGATCCCGAATGAAGAGGGCGGCCGGACTACACCTTCTGTCGTTGCGTTTACTAAGAGCGGGGAGCGGCTGGTTGGGCAGGTGGCCAAACGGCAGGCGATTACGAACCCGGAGAACACGATCTATTCGATCAAGCGGTTTATGGGCCGGCGCTACAACGAAGTAGGCGATGAGTTGAAGATGGTGCCCTACAAGGTGGTTCCGAAGGGCGATAGCATCGTCATCGTGGCGCAGGGCAAGGAGTATACGCCGCCTGAGATCTCGGCGATGATTCTGCAGAAGCTGAAGAAGGCTGCGGAGGACTATCTCGGGAGCTCGGTGAACGAGGCTGTGATTACGGTTCCGGCTTACTTCAATGATGCGCAGCGGCAGGCGACAAAAGACGCCGGCAAGATTGCCGGGCTGGATGTGAAGCGCATTGTGAATGAGCCGACGGCGGCTGCGCTGGCGTATGGCCTGGATAAGAAGAAGGACGAGACGATTGCGGTCTATGACTTCGGCGGCGGTACGTTCGATATTTCGATTCTTGAAGTCGGCGAGGGCGTGATCGAGGTGAAGTCGACCAATGGCGATACGCACCTGGGCGGCGACAATCTTGACCAGCGCATTGTGGACTGGCTGATTGCGGAGTTCAAGTCGGAGACTGGGCTTGACCTGCACTCGAAGGGCAACGAGATGGCGCTGCAACGGCTGAAGGATGCCGCGGAGCGCGCGAAGATCGAGTTGTCGACGGCGCAGGAGACGGAGATCAATCTCCCGTTCATTACAGCAGATGCGAGCGGGCCGAAGCATTTGGTGCGGAAGCTGACGCGCGCGAAGCTGGAGTCACTCGTCGATGATCTGCTGCAGAAGTCGATTGGACCCTGCAAGCAGGCGATGAAGGATGCGGGCGTTGATGCGAGCAAGATCGACGAGGTTGTGCTGGTTGGCGGTCAGACGCGTATGCCGAAGATCCAGCAGCTGGTGAAGGACCTGTTCGGCAAGGAGCCGCATAAGGGTGTGAACCCGGATGAGGTAGTTGCGATCGGTGCGGCGATTCAGGGTGGCGTGTTGGCAGGCGATGTAAAAGACCTGTTGCTGCTCGATGTGACTCCGCTGACGTTGTCGATTGAGACGATGGGCGGTGTTGCGACGCCGATGATCAACCGGAACACGACGATTCCGACGAAGAAGACGGAGACGTTCTCGACGGCGGCGGACTCGCAGACCGAGGTTGAGGTGCATGTGCTGCAGGGCGAACGGCCGATGGCGGCGCAGAATCGGACGCTGGGCAAGTTCAAGCTGGCGGGAATTCCTCCTGCTCCGCGCGGGGTGCCGCAGATCGAGGTTACGTTTGACATCGACGCGAACGGCATTCTGAATGTGACGGCGAAGGACAATGCGACGGGCAAGGATCAGAAGATTACGATCACCAGCTCGTCGGGCCTGAGCAAGGATGAGGTTGAGCGGATGGCGAAGGATGCCGAGGCTCACGCGTCTGAGGACAAGGAACAGCGCGAGGCGGTTGAGGCGCGCAACCAGCTGGATTCGCTGGTCTACAACGTCGAGAAGATGTTGAAGGACGCCGGCGATAAGGTTGCGGAGTCGGACAAGACTGAGGTCGAGAGTGCTTTGGCAGATGCGAAGTCGACGCTGGCTGGAACGCCGAACGCGAGTGAGCTGAATGCGGCGAAGGATCGTCTAACCGCTGTGAGCCACAAGCTCGCCGAGGCGATGTACAAGGCGACGGCGGCTTCTGCGACGGCCAATGGTGCGTCGGGAGCAACCGCTGCGCCGGAAGAGCCGAAGAAGGACGAAGGCGTAATTGATGCAGAGTATGTCGACGTGGATGAGAAGAAATAAGTGTAATCCGAAGTAGTTTCATCGACGTATTAAAGATGAGGGGCGTTCCTGATCGGGTGCCCCTCATTTTTATCAAGGTCGAATGGGTGGATAGACGTGTAGAGTGCGACTTATCACCCGGAAAGGTGTTTGAAGTGAATAGTAGTGACGGGCAGGACAGATACGCGGATTTGCTTTGGCTGGAGAACCTGGAACTCAATCGATTGCTTGGAGGGAAAGCGATGACCGAGACAATGTGGAGATGTGACCAGGTGCGCGCGGGACGGTTGTACAACCGGATGATGTTCGATACGCGTGAAGAGGCTGAGCAGTTTGTGCAACGAATGCAGCAGATGGAACCGGATCAGGTTTTTTCGATTGAGGCCGTTGAGGCAAAGCAGGTCTGGAACTAGACGTTGTCAATAAATTGGGTAGCCGTACAAGCGATGGCGACGGTAGTTCTGGTAGTGACCAGTGCCGGCGCCATTGCTTATGCCGCCTTGCAGTTACGACACGAGCGAGCTTACCGGTCGGTTGAAAATCTCGAGAAGCAACTAAGTTTCTTTTTGTCGGATAAGTTTGTAGCGGTTCGACGACGGTTGGCGGAGGCGAGGCTGGATGAGACGGGATTGAAGCCGTGGACTCTGGAAGAGCCTCCGGTGAGTGCGTTTGAGGTACTGGATTTTTATGAGCATCTATCGCTGCTGGTGAAGAAGGGCCATTTGGATGTGTACGACGTGTGGCACACGTTTTACGAATGGGCGCAGCCGGTGTATGTGGATATGCAGCCGCTGGTTGAGAGCGAAGACAGCCCGTACTCGGAACACTATCGCGATCTGCAGCGGATGATTCGGCGGATGGACGAGATCCAGATGGCAAAGATGAAGACGCAAAAAGGAGAGCACTGGGCGCTGTGGACACCGGACCGAATTATTGAGCACTACAAGTATGAACTGGAGGTTGGCGGAAGGCCGCGACGGATTCGGCGGCGGCATCAAACCCCGTCAACTGCTGCGAGGTTGAAAGACGACGATGCCGGAGGGGAATGAGATTCATCGCTGGGCCGAGCGGCATATGGCGGCGTTTGGCGGAAGGGCGGTGCGCGTGGATGGGCCGCAGGGACGATTCACTGATACGGAAGTGATCGACGGCCGGAAGCTCAAGCAGGTGATGGCCGTTGGAAAGCACCTGGGGTATGACTTTGGGAAGGGCCGGATTCTGCATGTGCATCTGGGATTGCAGGGGGACTTTACTGAGGGCTCGGGGCCGCTGCCGGCAGTGCGCGGTGCGTTGCGGTTGAGGATGTGGAATGCGACGGCGGTGAAGAAGTCTTCAGGACCGGATGCGAGCAAGCCGCATCGGTGGTACTCGGAGGATGATGGGACGGACAATATTGCGCCGGAGAAGGTGGCTTGGGTTGAGTTGCGCGGGCCGATGGACTGTTCGGTTTATTCGCAGGAGATGTGGGAGAAGCTGCTAAAGCGGCTGGGGCCCGATCCGCTGAATGGCGATGGGCCGGAGAAGTTTGTTGAGAGGGTGAAGAAGAGCAGGAAAGCGATTGGCGAGTTGTTGATGGACCAATCGGTGTCGGCTGGAGTGGGGAATATCTTTCGTGCAGAGCTGCTGTATCGAGCGAGGCTGAATCCGTTTATGCCGGGCAAGGAAGTAGAGGAGAGCACGCTGCGGTCGATATGGAAGGATGCGGGTGTGTTGATGAAGGCGGCGATGGTCGACCGGAGGATCGTGACGACGAGAGCGAAGGACAGACCGCATAAGAGAGGGCCGGTGCTGAAGGAAGAGGCTCACTATGTGTACCGGCGGCAGGGGCGACCTTGTCTTGTTTGTGGGACTAAGATTCTGACCAAGGTTGTGGCGGGACGTAATTTGTTCTGGTGTCCGGTGTGTCAGGCTACGGCTTAGAGATTTCGAGGCTGGGTGAGGTTTAGAGGTGCGCAAGAACTGCGCTGGTTGCAGAATGGAAGAAGGCTATGGCGACAAAGACAAAGGATTACTACAGCACACTGGGTGTAAAGAAGACGGCGACCGCGGACGAGATTCGCAAGGCGTTTCGCAAGGCTGCGCGCAAGTATCACCCGGACGTGAATCCGGGGGACAAGAAGGCGGAGGAGAAGTTCAAGGAGATCTCTGAAGCCAACGATGTTCTGAGCGACGAGAAGAAGCGGAAGATTTATGACCAGCTTGGCTTCTACTCAGACAATATCGATCCAGCGGCTGCGGAGGCTGCGGCTCGGGGCGGATATGGCGGTGGAGGTGGGCAGCGCGGCTATACGGCGCAGACGGGCGGTCGTGCGGGGCAGGAGGTTCCGTTCGACTTTGGCGGGTTTGATTTTTCGGACTTTCAAGGCGGCGCTGGACGGGAGGAGTCGTCCGGCGGGGGTTTTGGTGGAAGCTTCAGGGATATCTTCGGCGGGATGTTCAATGGCGGAAAGCAGGCCGCCACTCGGGGGCCGCAGCCGGGGACCGATCTTGAGTATCAGGTGAGCGTGGATTTCTGGACGGCAGTGCGGGGTGGACTCGTTCGGCTGGAGATTCAGCGGCAGGAGGTATGCCCGACGTGCAAGGGCAAATCGACTACAGGCGGAAGTGTGGAGTGCCCGGAGTGCCATGGGACGGGGCAGGTGACGCAGATGGGCGGACGGATGAAGTTCAATATCCAATGCCCGCGATGCGGCGGTACGGGCAAGGTGCAGAATACGTGCGCGACGTGCGATGGCGAAGGCGTGGTGATCAAGCGGGAGCCGCTGGAGTTTCGGATTAAGGCGGGGACTCGGGATGGGCAGAGGATTCGACTGGCCGGGAAAGGCAATGCCGGGACGAATGGCGGGTCTCCGGGGGACCTGTTTTTGATTATCAAGGCGGGGACGCATCCTGTGTTTACGCGGGTTGGCGATGATATTTATGTAACTGTTCCGGTTACGATGACGGAGGCCGCGCTGGGCGCGAAGATCGATGTGCCGACGATCGATACACATGAGGGCGGAGGACGGACGCAGTTGAAGATTCCGCCGGGGACGCAGACGGGGCAGAAGCTGAGACTGCGGGAGAAGGGAGTGCCGAGTGCTGCGCAGGAGGGCAAGCGCGGGGACGAGATCGTTGAGGTGAAGGTCGTGGTGTTGAAGGTGCAGGATGAGCGGAGTAAGGAGATACTCCGGGAGCTGGCGAAGTTGAATCCGGAGCAGCCGCGCGAGAGTTTGTTTACGGCGGTTTAGAAGACGGTCAGCTCGGGGGTGATCTTACTCTGGGTTGAGTTCCTGCCCGAACAAGGCGTCTGTCGTGTAGGTGGAGACTTTGACGGTGAAGTCCGGGTTGATTTGGTCGCTGGTGCTGGGGGCGGGCAGGAGTTGATTGGCGAGGCTGGCCAGGTATTGCGTGGTTTCGGGTGCGAGGCCGGCTATGCGGGCGGCCAGCCAGGCTTGTGGGGTGATGGTGATTTCGGCGCGGCCCGCGACTACGGCGTTGTAGATCTTGTCGGCGGCGCGGCGGACTGAGGCGGCCAGGATGGGAGTTTGTGCAGCGAGGGTGAACCAGCGCTGCTCTTTTTTTGCCTGGCCGGTGAAGTCGGCGTGGGCCTCGCCGCCGGTGCGCATGAGGCCGGGGCAGACGGTGGTGACGCGCACGCCTTTGTGGCGGAGCTCGGCGTGGAGGCCCTCTGAGAAGCCGACGAGGGCGAATTTGCTGGCGACGTAGGGGAGCAGGTGGGGAACGGGGACCTTGCCGCCGATGCTGGCGATGTTGACGATGGCTGCGTCGCCATGGATGTGGTTGCGGCGGAGAAGGTGGGGGAGCGCGGCGTGGGTGGTGTGGAGGGCGGCGAAGAAGTTAGTGGCCATGGCGCGGCGGTAGGCGTCGAGGGGCTGGTTTTCGACCGGACCTACTTCAATAATGCCAGCGTTGTTGATGAGAATGTCGATGCGGCCGAAGTGGCTGATGGCGTGGTCGATGAGCATGCCGGCCTGGGTGGGGTCGGTTAGGTCGGCGGGGATGAGGAGGACGTCGTCGGGGAATTGGACGGCTTCGCGATCGAGGAGGGTGCGGCGGGCGGCGATGAGCTCTTCGACGTCGCGGGCGGCGAGGATGAGCTTGGCTCCGGAGCGCCCGAAGCGTTCGGCCAAGCCGAGGCCGAGGCCGCGGGAGCCGCCGGTGATGAGGACGATCTGGCCGGGGCGGAGGCTTGGGGAGCTGGGCTTGAGGGCGTACGCGGCGGCTGCGGCGATTACGCCGGTGAGAATCTGAGCGGTGTGGAGGGCGGCTCTGGATCTTTTCATCTTGGCGGATGAGATGCTGTTTGCAGGGTACAGAGTTTGTTTGACGGGCGTATGTGGGAAAGAGCTAGACTTCGGTAAAGGACGGCGGAAGCCGGCAACGAGGTAGGAAATGGCGACAAAGCGGAAGAGCAAAGGCGCGTACATGATTTCGTCAGTGGCGGAGATGTATGAGATTCATCCGCAGACGCTGCGCCTGTATGAGCGGGAGGGCTTGCTGCGGCCCTCGCGAAGTGAAGGGAATACTCGTCTTTATACGGATGAGGATCTGGAACGGCTGGAGTTTATCTTGAATCTGGCGCGGGACCTCGGGGTGAATATTGCCGGGATTGCGATTGTGCTGCAGATGCGGGAGCGCATGGAGGAGATGAACCGGCAGATGCAGGGGTTCGTGGACTACGTTCGGACGGAGATGCTGACGCGGATGCAGCAACAGCAGCAGCCGGGGGTGGGGCTGGTTCCGATGCGGCGGCCGATGGTGGTGCCGACGTTGAAGGTGACTTCGGTTAAGACGGTGCGGAAGAAGTAGTGAGGGCAGCGTTGCTCGGGATGAGTTCTTCGGGCCGTCTGCGTTCAGTGCACTCAGGGGCAAGGATGATGGCAGGGACTCGCAATTGCGAAAGCAAGTGCGACACGGCGGATTTCTCTGCCCTGCTGCTCACGGTGAGATGGTCGGTCGAATGACGTTTTTGGGTTCGGATTTTTGGGTTGGGACAAGAGGAAGGAACAACGATTGTCGAGATTCGTGTTGGAAAGAGGTGGAGAGCTGAGGCAAGGTTGGACTCTCGGGATCCTTCGCTGCGCTCAGGATGACAGCAAGAACTTTGAAAGCAAAAGCAAGGCAGGGGAGGCGGGTTGTGGTCGGGGAGGAGCGGATTTCTCCCGCCGCGCTCACGACGAGACTATGCTTTCTGTGTTTGTAGGACAGGCAATGGCAAAGGCAACCGCTTTGGAGGGTGTGGGTTGAAAGGTTCCGGCAGTTGGGCTGCGATAAACTGAAAGACTACGGCTAGATATAGGTGCTCCGGGTTGTGCCGGAGCTTATGCAAAGGTGAGATGAGTTTGCTGCTTCAGATTTTGTTTTGGGTCGCGATGTGCGGCACAGTGACCTCCACCATCTACTGCCTGATGGTGGTCGCGGCTGCGGTGCGGTTTGGAGTCCAGAAGCGGCGGGAGGATCGGGCGGAGACGACGTTTTTGCCCGCGTTGAGCGTGTTGAAGCCGCTGCATGGAACTGAGCGGGGGCTGGAGCGGAACATCGAGTCTTTTTTTGAGCAGGATTATCCGGAGTTCGAGCTGCTTTTCTGCGCGCGGCATGAGAGCGACGAGGGGCTGCAGCTGGCGCGGCGTGTGGGGGCGCGGTATCCGCATGTCGAGGCACGGTATGTGACCTGCGGAGAGCCTGCGCCCAATTTTCATAATGCGAAGGTGTATTCGCTGGCGAAACTGGATTCGGTGGCAAAGTATGAGCTGTTTGTTACAAGCGATGCGGATGTGCGGGTGACGAAGGATTATCTGCGGCGGATGGTGCAGAACCTGAAGGATCCGCGGATGGGGCTGGCTTCGTGTGTCTATCTGGGGACGACGGATGCAGGGAGGAGGGCGGGGTTTTCCTCGCAGCTGGATGCGGTGGGCAAGAGTGTGGAGATGACATCGGGCGTGCTGGTGGCGGACATGCTGGAGGGGACGAAGTTTGCGCTGGGCGTCTCGATGGCGTTGCGGAAGGAGTCATTTCAGAAGGCCGGCGGGTTTGAGGAGCTGGGGCAGTTTTATGCCGATGATTTTGTGCTGGGCAACCGGCTGGCGGCGCAGGGGGTGGGGGTGCGGATGGCGACCCATGTGATCCGGCTGATGGTGCAGGACTCGCCGTTCCGGCTGTCGTTCCGGAACCAGCTGCGGTGGATGCAGAGTACGCGGCGATCGCGGCCACTGGGGCATCTGGGATCGGGGCTTACGTTTGCTGTACCTTTTGGTTTGTTGGGATTGATATGGGGGTTGCTGAGCGGCCACGTGCTGCTGGGCCTGATGTGGCTGGCCGCGATGGTGTTGAACCGGTGGCTGCAGGCGGGGGCGATTCTGCGGGTGATGGGGGACGAGGGCTGGATTCGAGGTATGTTGTTGTACCCATTGCGGGATTTATTGGGGTGCGCGCTTTGGCTTGGCAGCTATGGCGGCGACAAGTTCTACTACCGGGGTAAGATTTATACGCTGAAGGGCGGAGGGCGAGTAGAGGAACCGCAGTAGATGAATTTTAGCGGAACGTGTGAGAACGAAAGCGCCTAAAGTAAAGGGTCTGGGGTTATCCGATCTTAGTTCTGTAGATAAGAGGTCGCCAGGGGACTGGAAGCAGGCGATTAGACGGACTGGCGTGTTGCCAGTCAATTGGAGGCTGTTGATGTCCGCACTGTATTGGGGTCTCTTTTTGGTTGGGCTATTTGGCCTGCTTACCTCGAGTATCTTCCTTGGAATGGTTCTGGTAGGAGCCTGGCGGTTTCGTCGCGCGGCCGTGGGGGAGGGCGCTCGCCTGGAAGAGAGGCCGGAGTTTTTGCCAGCGATCAGCTTGTTCAAGCCGCTGCACGGGGATGAGGATGGGCTGGAAGCAAATCTGAGAACGTTCTTCGAGCAGGATTATCTGCGGCATGTCGCGCGGGCTGGGGGCGCGACGCTGGAGAACGGTGTGTCCTGTGTGGAGTTGCTGTTTTGCGCTCGCAACGAGGCCGATGAAGGGTTGGAGATCGCGCGGCGGGTGGCGGCGGATTATCCGGAGATTACGACGAAGTTTATTACGAGTGGACCGCCGTGGGCGGCGAATGCAAAGGTGTGCTCGCTGACGGCGATGGCGAAGGTCGCGAGCCACGATCTGTGGGCGATCAGCGATAGCGATGTGCGGGTGACGCCGGATTATCTGCGGCGGATTGTGCTGCCGTTTGCAGACGAGGAGGTTGGCTGCTCGACCTGCCTGTACCGGGGTGTGGTGATCAAGGGCGGTCTCTGGTCTCAGCTGGAGGCTGTGGGGATGACGATTGAGATGAGTTCGGGCATCTGCGCGGACAGCCTGGTGGAGCCGGTGCGGTTTGCGCTGGGGCCGACGATGGTCACGCGCAGGGAGCGGGTGGAGGAGATGGGCGGGTTCGAGAGCATCGCGGAGTATTGCGCGGATGATTTCGTGCTGGGGAACCGGATTGCAAAGAATGGACACAAGGTGGTGCTGAGCGGGCATGCGATCGACCACATGGTGCTGCAGGCGGACTTTGTGGATTCGATGAAACACCAGGTGCGGTGGATGAAGAGCACGCGGTTCTCACGGCCGAAGGGGCACTTTGGGACAGCGTTGACGTTCGGGGTGCCGTTTGGAGTGATGGCGTGGGCGGGCGCTTTGCTGCTGGGATTCCCGGTGCTGGGATGGTGGGCGTTGGTGGGGAGCGTGCTGGGGAGAAGCGTTCAGGGCTGGGCGGTGGGGAAGTATGTTGTGCAGGAGAGACGTCTTTGGACGGCGATGATTTTGTTTCCGGTGCGTGACCTGATCGGGCCGTTGATCTGGGCGATGAGCTATGCGAACAACCGGATCCAGTGGAGAGGTGAGGTCTATGAGCTGGTGGAGGGAGGGCGGATGCGGCGCGCTGCTGGTAGCCGAGCTGCTTCTTTGGCTACAGCTCAGTTGGCTTCTACGCCTGAACGACGTTAGCAGGAATCTAGCGATTGGTGAGGATGGTTTTGCCCCCGGCGCTTGCCAGGGTTTGGACGGCGCCGTAGGGGTTCAGGTCGTGGACGCGGGTAGTGGGGTTGTAAGTGAGGAGAAAGATGCGGCGGGGGCCCGACCAGAGCCGGCGGAGGGAATCTTCTGTCTCGAAGATGGGTGGGGAGTCGGGCCAGAAGCTGCCGAACCATAGGCCGTTGACGCGTCCATTGATGAGATGGACCTGTTGGCCGGTGTAGAAGATCAGGGAGGAGCCGGCGGTGAGTTCGCCGTCGATGAGGATGAGGTCGTCGGGGCGCGGTGCGGTTTGTTGGGCTTCGTTGATGGCGAGAGCGAGGCCCTTTGAGCCGAGGATTGGGTAGAAGCGGACCAGGCCCTGGTGTGCGGCGAGGAACGTGACAATCATCGCTGCGGCGAGGGTGAGGTTTGCGGCGTAGGTTCGACTGCAGCGGCGCAGGAGATAGCTGATGGGGCCGATGCCCAGCATGCTCAGGGCGGTGGCAGCGAGAGGGCCGCGGAAGAGGCCCATGGCGCGCGCGGTGAGATCGGAGATGTGGCTGAGGGAGAGGTTGTAGGCTTCGGTGCTTCCGGCCATTGCGAGAAGCGAGACGATATCGGTGCCGGGTGCGGGGCTTGGGGCGGTGAGGGCGAAGTAGCCGCAGACGATGGCGACGAGGGTAGTGAGGGGGACAAGGGCGTAGAGGTGCCAGTTACGGATGCTGCGGTTTGTGTTTGGGCTGGCGATTCCGGATGAGGTGCATTCTGCGCGTGTGAGGATGGCGCCGATCATCAGGGCGAGGGCGGGGAGCGCGGGGAGGCTGTAGTACTCCTGGCGGTTGGAGAGGGTGAAGAAGCCGAGGACGAGGAGTGCCCAGAGCAGGAGGGAGAGGGAGGCTTCGTGTTCGCGTGCGGTGGCCAGGGCGCGGTTTCGCAGGGTGCGGATTTGATCGGCGATGGCGGTGGGGAGGAAGATGGCCCAGGGCATGATCCATAGGGCGAGGTAGAGCCAGAAGAGCCAGACAGGGGTTAAGCCGTAGTCATGGGGGATGCGTTTGGAGAGGAAGCGGGCGATGTGCTCGTTGTAGAGATAGAACCAGGACCAGCCTGCGGTTGCGGGGAGGCCTTGGCCTGGGGGTAGGGGGACGGGTGGGTTGTGGAGGGCGGCTAGGATGTGCCAGGGGGCGGCCAGAGCGAGGAAGACGGCGGTGCTTGCCAGCGGGTGGAGTTTGAGGAGGAGGTGGAGTTGTTTGGTGATCGCGAGGTAGAGAAGGACGAAGGCTATGGGGAAGACGAGGCCTATGAGGCCCTTGGTGAGGACGTTCAGGGCCATGACTGCGGCGAAGGCCAGGGAGGGGAGAAGGGGGGAGGATTTCAAGTTTCCGCTCTTCACAGGGTGCGTGAAAGATGGGGTTCCTGGGTTTTGGTGGGCGGAGGAGATGAACCCCACGTTAGCCGCGATGAAACTGCGGCGAACATGGGGCACCCGCGTCTGGGTTCTGTGAACTCGGTCCAGGGCTATTAGGAAGAGGTGGACGGCCAGGGTCATCCATAGGGCGAGGAGGATGTCGGGTATGTAGAAGCGGGTGTAGAGGTAGGGGCCGATGCTGGTGGCGAGGGCGAGAGCGGCGTAGAAGCCTGCACGGTCGGGGCTGGTGGAGGGGGAGATGGCGGCAAAGAGGCGGATGCCGAGGGCGTAAGTGGCGAGGAGGAGAGCGAGGACGGCGACGGCTAGAGGGAGGCGGGCGGCCCAGTCGTGAGTGCCGAAGACGTGCATCGAGCCGGCGGCCATCCAGTAGAGGAGGGGTGGCTTGTCGAAGAAGCGAATGCCGTTGATGTAGGGAGTGACGTAGTCGTGGCGCTGCATCATCTCGCGGGCGATCTCGATGTAGATGGAGTCGACGTCGTCGAGCAGGCCAGGGGTGAATAGGCCGCCGACCTGGAGGATTAGCCAGGCGAGGATGAGGATGGCGAGGGAGCGAGGGCTCCAGCGGCGGAGGGTGGCGGGTTGCGGTGGGTTTTCTTGCATTCGTTTCTATTATTGTTGCGATGGGTGTTGCCGAGGCGGGTGGTTTCTGCGGCGTTGGATCATTGGGGATTCCCCACGTTAGCCGCGATGAAACTGCGGCGAACATAGCGCACCCGTTTGTTCGGGGCTTCAGGGCGTTGTGGGGTCGATGAATGGTCCTATCTGATTGTCGAGGGGGCGGTCGGTGTAGAGGGATTTGCCGGAGCTTTCTTTGAGGAGGAGTTTGTTGTTGCCCAGGAGATGGTCGACTTCGTCGCTTTTTTCGATGGGGACGAAGAGAATCTTGCGGTTGCCTTTACCCCAGGTGCTCAGGAGATCTTGTGGGGTGAGGAAGATGGGCGGGGCGTCGGGGAAGGTGCTGCCGAAGAACATGGAGGTGGATCGGCCGTCGACGAGAGAGACGTCGCGGCTGAGGTAGAAGAGGATGGAGGAGCCATAGGCTTGATCGCCGTAGAGGAGAACTTTGTTCTGGCGCGAGATGGAGTGAGCGGCTTCGAGTTGCTGGATGGTGTCGGCGAAGTTTTTTGAGGAGAGCATCGGCGCGAAACGTGCGAAGGCGATGTGAGCGGCGATGAGGAAGACGGCTGAGGTGAGGGCGATGGTTGTGGTGGCGGCCAGGTGGCGGCGTTGGGATCGGAGCAACCAGGCTGCAGCGGGGCCAAACAGGAAGGCGATGGCAGCGAGGGTTGCGGGCAGGCGAAGGGCGGCGAAGCTGGGGCCGGTCAGGTCGAAGAGGCTCGCCATGGAGAGGGTGTAGTTGCTGACATTGCGGTGAGCAAGGAAGTCGCCAATGTCGGAGACGCCGGCGATGTGACGTGAGATCCAGAGTCCGTAGGCGAGAGCGAGGGCGATGGTGATGCCGATGATGGCGAAGGCGGCGTGGGCGATTTTGAGAGCAGCGAGTAGGGAGTGGCGAGTAGGCACTAGCGAGCCGCTTGGGATTGGCGTTGAGGTGGCCCGCTCGGCATCGGTGAGGGCGGCGGCGATGAGGATGAGGAGCGGGAGGTAGGCGGGGAAGGTGTAGTACTCCTGGTTGGTGGAGAGGGAGAAGAAGACGAGGACGAGTGTGGCGAAGAGGCTGAGGAGCAGGGTGGTGCGCTGCGTGAAGGTGGAGGTGGTGAGGAGTGGGGTGCCGTAGGGGGCGTTGAGCGGGCGTTGGCGAAGCTCGTAGATGAGGAAAGCCAGGAGCGCGATGAAGACGGTGAAGAGGTAGGGGACGTGGAAGGTGTCGCGCAGAAATATGCCGACGGCGACGACGGCGAAGGGTTGCCAGTAGGA
>JAOAPF010000499.1 GCA_025462755.1 Edaphobacter sp. | reverse complement strand
GCTGCGGGGATGCCGAGGAGAGCAGCGGCGCTGAGGGCGGCTGTGCGGGCGAGGTTGGTGGGCATGGATGTTATATATCACAGAGTGGGATAGGCGGAGAGACCACGCTGATAAAGTGGGAGATTAGTGCTGGGTGCGGTTTGATGCTGTTTGATGCGATGTTCGCCGTTGCTCGCCGCAAGAGATTTTTTTTGAATCGGATTTGAAAGTAGAGAGACAGAAGCATGTTTGTGCCTGGGCACTTTTTGTTTGCGCCGTCGCAGCGGATTCACTTTATCGGGATCGGCGGGATTGGGATGAGCGGGATCGCGGAGATTCTGCTGACGATGGGGTATTCGGTTTCTGGTTCGGATTTGAAGCGGAGTGCAGTCACAGATCGGCTGCTGGGGATGGGGGCGCGGGTCTTTGAGGGGCATGCGGCGAGTAATGCGGCGGCGAGCGATGTGGTGGTGACAAGCTCGGCGGTGGCGAAGAATAATCCTGAGGTGTTGGAGGCGAGGGAGCGGAAGATTCCGGTGATCCAGCGGGCAGAGATGCTGGCGGAGTTGATGCGGCTGAAGTATGGGATTGCGGTGGCGGGGATGCATGGGAAGACGACGACGACTTCGATGGTTGCGGCGGTGTTGGCTGGGGGTGGGTTGGATCCTACTGTAGTTGTTGGGGGGCGGGTGAATGCGCTGGGGTCGAATGCAAGGTTGGGGAGTTCGCAGTACTTGGTAGCAGAGGCGGATGAGAGCGATCGGAGTTTTCTGAAGCTGTCGCCGGTGCTGGCCGTGGTGACGAATCTGGATCGCGAGCATATGGATTGCTATCGGGATATGGAGGACGTGGAGGGGGCGTTTGTCGAGTTCATGGATCGGCTGCCGTTCTATGGGGCGACTACGGCTTGTGTGGATAATGCGCTGTTGCGAGCGGTGCTGCCTCGGGTGCGGCGGAGGGTCTATACGTATGGGGAGAGCGCGGATGCAGACTTTCGGTTGGAGGTGCTGGCGAAGGACTCGGCGAGCCACTCACTGTTTGAGGTGAACTATAAGGGGCTGGTGCTGGGGAAGTTTCGACTGCATGTGCCGGGGCGGCATAACGTTTTGAACGCTACGGCGGCGGTTGCGGTTGGCGTGCAGCTGGGGGTTGCGCCGGATCAGATTGCGGTGGGGCTGGAGAGCTTTCGTGGGGTGGATCGGCGGTTTCAGATCAAGGGTGTCGTGCGCGGGGTGACCGTGGTGGATGACTATGGACATCATCCTACGGAGATTGTGGCTACGCTGCGGGCGGCGCGGGAGTGTGGGTATGGTCGGGTGCATGTGTTGTTTCAGCCGCATCGGTTTACGCGGACTCGGGATTTGATGGGGGAGTTTGCCGGGGCGTTTCATGATGCGGATCGCGTGGAGGTGCTGGATATCTATGCGGCGAGTGAAGAGCCGATTGTGGGAGTCGATGCGAAGGCTCTGGTGAAGGAGATACGGGCTGCGGGTGGGAATGGAGTGGAGTATGCGGCTTCGGTGCCGCTGGCGGTGGCGGCGCTGGTGCGTGAGGCGGAGGATGGGGATGTGATTTTGACGCTGGGGGCGGGGAGTGTCTCGCAGGCGGGGGCGGCGTTGCTGGATTGTCTGGGGGCGAATGGGTGAGTTCCTGAAAGGGTACATGCGGAAGAAGTTGGGCCGTGATGGGGGGTGGGCAGGTTATTCTCGGGATGGCGATTCTCGCGGCCTTGCTCAGGCGTGCGACAAAGCGATGTGTTTTCGAAGCGCGGATCAGCGGTGCTAGAGGCGCCTGAGGAGAGGTATGCTTCGGAGTCGGCAGGGCCGCGGAGGGTGTCGGCTGCGCCGAATCGAAAGCTCCGCCGCGATCTGAGCGAAGACTTTGCGGAGCCGTACGAGGATGACGATCTGCCGGTGGGACGCCGGGGTGCGGGAGTGCGGGTCAGGTTTCGCGGGTTGCCCGCGACGAAGTGGGGAAGGATTTTCGCTGGTTTTGTGTTGTTGGTCAGTTTGGGAGTGGGGACTGCGGTGTACCTGATGGCGAGGAGTTACCTGTTGCATGATGAGCGGTTTGTGATTCCGTCGTCTGCTTCGGTCGAGTTCGAAGGGAATGCGCATGTAACGCGGGCGCAGTTGCTGGGGATTTTTGGTGGGGATGTGGAGCGGAATATCTTTACGGTTTCACTGGAGCAGCGGCGGGCGGAGTTGGAGAGGCTGCCCTGGGTTGCGCATGCGACGGTGATGCGGCTGCTGCCTAACCGGATGAGAGTGTCGATTGTGGAGAGGACGCCGGTCGCGTTTGTGCGCCAGGGAAGCCGTATCGGACTGGTGGATGGGAATGGCGTGTTGCTGGATATGCCGGTGGATGCAAAGTCGAAGGAACACTATTCATTTCCGGTGGTGACGGGGATCTCGGGGAACGATCCGGTGTCGACGCGCGCGGCTCGGATGAAGATCTTTGAGCGATTCACTTCGGAACTTGATGGGGCGGGGGAGAAGATTTCCGGGGAGTTGAGCGAGGTCGATCTTTCGAATCCGGAGGATGTGCAGGCGCTGATTCCGGACCACTCGACGGAGATTCTGGTGCACTTTGGCGAGGATAATTTTCTGGAGCGGTATCGGAGATTCAAGGAGCATCTGCCGGAGTGGCGGACCTTGTATCCGAAGCTGTCGTCTGTCGATATGCGGTATGAGCAGCAGGTGGTGCTGCAGATGCCGCCGGGATCGGGCGGTCAGGTGACGTCGTCGAATGCGGCTTCTGTGGCGGGCGGCGATGCGAATGCGTTGAAGGCTGCGTCTCCTGGTGCGGAGGAGAGTACGGAGACACCGGTGGTGAAGCCAGGTGCCAAAGCCGGCGACGGGCTTACGTTGAAGTCCGCGGCGAAAGCTCCGGCTGCAGGTGTGACGCACGGGGCTGTGTCAAAGTCTGCGGCAAAGAAGAGCGCGCCGAAGGGCAAGACGCATGCGGCGGTTCCGAAACATCATCCGGTCGTGACAAAGCATCCGGCCGGAGCGGCACAACATCATCCTACCCAGGTGGCCCATCCATGAATCAGAAGCTGGACAATCTGATCACCGTGCTCGACGCGGGGAGCACGAAGAGCTGTGTGCTGGTAGCGGAGCTGCAGGACGGCGTGCTGCGGTATCGCGGGCATGGCGTTGAACCGTCGCGAGGGATGCGTAAGGGTTTGATTGCGGAGTTGGGGCCGGCGGCAGAGGCGATCAATCGTGCGGCGCTGACGGCGGAGCGCATGGCGAAGGTTGGGATTGAGACGGCGGTGGTGGGGATTGGCGGGACGCATGTGCGTGGAGTGAATTCGCGCGGCGGCATCAGCATGGGCAGCCGGATGCGGGAGATTACGCGGGAGGAGGTGCGGGCGGCGGTGGACCGGGCGCGGTCGGTGGCGCTGCCTCCGGATCGCGAGGTGCTGCATCTGCTGCCGCAGGAGTTCATCCTGGATGATCAGGCTGGGATCCATGATCCGGTGGGGATGGTGGGGAACAAGCTGGAGGTGAATCTGCATCTTTCGACTTGCTCGGGCGGGGTGGCTCAGAGCGTGATTACTTGCGCGAACAGGGCCGGGCTGGAGGTACACGATACGGTGTATGAGGGGATTGCGGCGGCTGAGGCCGTGCTGAGTGCGGATGAGCGGGAGCTGGGCGTTTGCATGGCCGATATCGGCTCGAGCACGACGGAACTGGCGGTGTTTTTTGAGGGGTCGATCGCGCATACGGCGGTGCTGCCGATTGGGGGCGATCACTTCACCAATGACCTTGCCGTTGGGCTGCATGTAACGGTGGAGGAAGCGGAGTATTTGAAGAAGGTTTATGGGCACTGTGTGGTTACGGCGGTGCCGCAGTTGAACGAGATTGAGGTTGGCGGGAATTTGGCGATCTCGGGTGGACAGCCGGCGCGGATGGTACGGCAGAGATTTCTGGCGGAGATTCTGGAGCCTCGGGCACGTGAGCTGTTTACTATGCTGCGGGATAATCTGCGTAATGGCGGAGTGCTGGAGGCGCTGGGTGCGGGTTGTGTGTTAACTGGCGGCGGCGCGACGATGGCGGGGCTGCTGGATAACGCAGAGAGTCTGCTGCGGGTTCCGGCGCGGGTGGGGTATCCGGTGCCGTTGTCGCGGATGCCTGCGGAGTTGGCCACGCCGGAGTTTGCGGTGGCGATTGGGATGCTGCTTTATACGCATCGGACACAAGTGCGGCGTGCGAGCGAAGAGCAGGGACTGCGGGCTAAGTTGAAGGCGATCTTTGCTGGGAGTTTTTAGCTTCGGTCGTCTGCCCTCTTCGGCGAAGCGGCTGAACCCGCCAGCAAACCGCCATCGATGTTGAGTTCCGATCCGGTGATGTAGGTGGCCTCGTCGGAAGCGAGTAAAACTGCTAATGCTGCAACCTCGTCGACACGACCAAATCGCTGCAACGGAGTGTCTTTGACGATGGCCTGCATACGGAGCTCGCGCTCTTCGCCACTACCCAACATCGGCTCCCACATCGAGGTGAGGATGGCAGCCGGATGGATTGAGTTGCAACGAACCTTCCATCCTTGTTCTGCGGCGTATAACGCCACTGTTTTGGTGTGATTGCGAATGGCGGCTTTGCTCGCAGCATAGGCTGCGGCCGCCGGAACGCCGACAAGACCTGAGCGGGACGAAATATTGATGATCGATCCGGCTTGCTGAGAGCGCATGGCTCGCAGAGCATGCTTGCAACCGAGGAAGGTTCCGTCGAGGTTGGTAGCAAGAACGGCACGCCAGTCTTCCAGTGCTGCGTGTTCAGGGTCGTGCGGCACCCTTGCGCCTTCAAAGCCGGTAATTCCGGCATTATTCACGACCACATCGAGTTTGCCGTGGTCGCGAAGAATGTGATCGATCACGGTGGACCACTCTGCCTCTTGCCGCACGTCCAGACGGTAGTATCCGGAAGATCTTCCCAGCGTCGCTACAAGCTCGCGTCCACGCTCGTCGGCGATGTCTGTCACAGCGACCCACGCTCCTTCAGACACGTATGCCCGTGCTATTGCTGCACCGATGCCTGCCGCGGCACCTGATACCAGCGCTACTTTTCCCTTTAGCCGATCCATGCGCCATTTTTTCATCCTGGTAACGGTCAATTTCTAAAGAAAACCAAAAAAAGAGACTTGACAGATTTTGTATTTAACAATATGGTTATTTAACCAAGAGGTTTAATACGGGATGACAGACCAAATTAGTTCGACGTTTGCAGCACTTGCCGATCCGACGCGCAGGGCGATTCTGGCGCGGCTGGCGATGGGGGAGACTTCGGTGACGGAGTTGGCGGCGCCGTTTGAGATGAGTATGCCGGCGGTTTCGAGGCATTTGAAGGTCCTGGAGAAGGCTGGGTTGATTGCACGTGGGCGCGAGGCGCAGTGGCGGCCCTGCAAGCTGAAGGCGGAGCCGTTGAAGCAGGCTGCCGATTGGCTGGATGAGTATCGCAGGTTCTGGGATGAGAGTTTCGATCGTTTAGAGGAGTACTTGAAGACCTTGCAGGCGAAGGAGAAGACACATGCCAGCAAAAAGAAATGACGTGGAGGAAGAGAGCGTGGCTGACTGGGAGATTGCTCTCCTGCGGATCACATCAGCCTGGGTCTTGGTTCTCGTTGTTTTGTTCGGCGTTACCTCCGCTCCTCCGTCGACTGAGAGGCCGTCGGTCCAGGTTTCGATTCGAGGCAGTCTTGGTGGAGGCGATACTTCCGCGCAGAGCGAAGGTGAAAGCGAAGAGGCTACGGAGATCGTTCGTGCATCTCTGGCGATGCCGCAAGTGTTTGATGTGGCGCGCAGGATGATGGGGGAGGCGTGGGCCGATCCGAAGCCGTATGAGATGACGGCGACCTTTGCGGACGGGGACGGCAAAGCGCGGCTGACGATGCGAATGGTGTTTGTGTCGGCGGAGTCGCGCGATGAATATGCGCAGGAGTTCGGCGGCTGGCGCCTGGGGAGACTTCAGTGACGGAGCCAGCGGCGCCGATTGGCTGGAGGAGTATCGCAGGTTCTGGGTTTAGAGTTTGGATCGTTTAGACGAGTACTTGCAGATACTACAGGCGAAGGAGAAGAAACGTGGCAGAAAAACTAATTGATCGAAACGAGAGTTCGGTTGATCGCGAGATTGTTTTTACGCGCGTCTTCGACGCTCCGCGCAGGATGGTGTGGGAGGCGTGGACCGATCCGAAGCAGTTGGTGCTGTGGTGGGGGCCGAAGGGCTTTACTACCACGATCGGCGAGATGGATGTGAGGGCCGGCGGTGTGTGGAAGCTGGTGATGCATGGGCCTGATGGAACGGATTATCCGAATAAAAGCGTGTTTACGGAAGTTCTGCCGTATGAGCGGCTGCGGTACAAGCTGAGCGGCGGCAAGCGAGGCGGACCGGCGGCGCAGTTTGAGATGACGGCGACGTTTGAGGACGACGGCGAGAAGACGCGGATTACGATGCGCATGGTCTTTGCGTCGGCAGAGGCAAGGGATGAGAACGTGCGGGTGTACGGCTCAATTGAGGGCGGAAAACAGACGCTGGAGCGGCTAGCGGAGCATCTGTCCGCACGTTTCTCTGCGAAAACGAATGGAGGAATGCGATGAGTACAGCAACGGTGTCACCTAAGGTGGCTGCGCAACATGAGCTGCATATCACGCGGGTGTTTGATGCGCCGCGCGATCTGGTTTGGAAGATGTGGACTGATCCGGAGCATATGAAGCATTGGGCGGGGCCGCGTCAATTTGAGGCGAGACATATCCAAAACGATCCGCGGCCGGGAGGAAAATGGCGGCTTTGCCTCCACACCGATGGCTTCGATGTTGGCGACGGGGAGTTGAAGAAATTCGACCTGTGGCAAGGCGGTGAAAACCTTGAGGTGATCGAACCGGAGCGGCTGGTCTACACGTTCAAGTGGGAAGATAACCCCGGCCTCTCAGCGATTGTTGAGACGGTGATTACCATCGCGCTTGAGGAGCATGACGGGAAGACGACGATGAACTTCCATCAGGCTTTCTTCGTAACCGATAAAGACCGCGATGGGCATGTTCGTGGATGGAACAGCAGCTTCGACAAGCTGGCTGATTATCTGGGCGAGGTACAGACGAAGGGAGGATTGCATGGGAAACAGTAGCGTACTGGAGGCGGGGCTGCTCGAGGTCAGCCTCACGAGACGGATCGCAGCATCGCCGGAGTTCGTGTTTCGGGCGTGGATCGACGCGAAGCATCTGGCGGAGTGGTGGGGGCCGAAGGGGTTTACGAATCCTGTGTGCGAGGCGGACCCGCGCGTCGGTGGAGCGATTCGGATTCACATGCGTGCGCCGGATGGCACGGTGTATCCGATGACCGGGAGGTTTGTCGAGATCGACCGGCCGCACCGGCTGGTGTTTTCGACAGCGGCGCTTGATGGCGACGGTAGGCCGATGTTTGAGGTTTTGAACACGGTTGTGTTTACTGCTGTCGATGAGGGGACGGAGATATCGCTCGTTGCGCGGGTGACGAGTACGACTCCGGCTGCGCCGCAGTACCTTGCGGGCATGTCGCAGGGCTGGAGCCAGAGTCTGGATCGGCTTGCAGCGTTGGCTGTTCGGCTTTGAATGCTTGCGCTGGCGGACTGTTTTTGTGTACTAGGACGCCAGCGCAGCTTCGAGATTCCGGTCGATTTTGAGGATGGAGTCAGTGTGAGTCATTTTGAGGACCTCGAGCACCTTTGCGCCGGGCGCGACGAGGCGGAACTGGCCGCCGCGGACCTTCATGTTGCCGTAGAGGATCATGAGGGCGCCGAGCCCGGCGCTGTCGAGGTACTCGATGCCGGAGAGGTCGAGGATGAGCTTGTGGATGCCCTGATTGGCAACTTCGCTGATCTTTGATTCCACCTCGCGCAGCCGCGTGCCGAGGGTCATGCGTCCGTTCAAGCGGAAGACGGCAGTGGTGAGATCGACGGGTTCGTACACCGCTTCGAGAATCATGGGGCTGGTTTCCCCTGTGTGCCTGCAAGCATATCGCAGGTTGGGTTGCGGGCTTTGCGATTTCCTGATCTGCGGGCGAATGAGGGTTGCGAACGCTCGTCCGGGTTGCATGGTTGCGTGATGCTGCGGCGGGGTGCGGAACCATTGATGGTACGTGTCGTGGAAAACGAGGGTCGTCGGTGGGGCGCGGAGGTGGGAGAATTAAAAAACGTTTAAGGAGTACCCGCTGCCATGCCGAATCTGCCCAACAACGACCTTCGTATCCAGTACCACGACGAGATTCCGCATGGAGCGCGGATCAAGGTGATTGGGGTGGGAGGCGGTGGGAATAACGCTGTAAATCGCATGATTGCGGCGAATGTGGTGGGTGTCGAGTTTATCGCGGCGAATACGGATGTGCAGGCGCTGCAGATGTCGAACGCTCCGGTGAAGCTGCAGCTTGGGGTGAAGCTGACGAGCGGGCTTGGAGCGGGGGCAAATCCCGATGTGGGACGTCGGGCTGCGCTCGAGGATTCGGACAAGATTATCGAGGCGCTTGAGGGCGCGGACATGGTGTTTGTGACGGCGGGCCTGGGGGGCGGGACGGGGACGGGCGCTGCTCCGGTGATTGCGAGTCTGGCGAGTGAGATGGGGGCATTGACTGTGGCGGTGGTGACGCGGCCGTTCGCGTTTGAAGGCAAGCGGCGGATGATGCAGGCCGAGCGCGGCATGCAGGAGCTGCTGGAGTCGGTCGATACGGTGATCGTGATTCCGAATGAGAAGCTGCTAGCGGTGGCGAAGGATGCGGGATTTTTTGAGAGCTTCCGGATCGCGGACGATGTGCTGCGGCAGGGCGTGCAGGGGATATCGGACATTATCACGATTCCTGGCGTGATCAACCGCGACTTCGCCGATGTGAAGACGACGATGGCTGGGATGGGCTACGCGGTGATGGGCACGGCGATGCGGACGGGCGCGAATCGCGCGGTCGAGGCTGCGATGGCGGCGATGGCGAGTCCGCTGCTGGAGGCCGGAGCGATCGATGGGGCGCGGGGG